>NZ_JBEZKW010000063.1:0-39598 GCF_040651795.1 Streptomyces sp. NPDC048361 | reverse complement strand
GAGCGCTTTCGCGAGCAGCTTCTCGGAGTACGCCTTGCCCTTCTGGGCCGCTTCGAGCGACACGTCCTTGAGGACGACCTCGATGCCGGCCCGGGGCCGGGGGTGAAACCCCGTGACCTGCGCCGGGGCGCTCGGTGACACTGGTGCCGGGATCACCGGCACTACGAAAACGGGGAAGCGATGACTGCGACCAAGGCACGGGACGCGCTCCTGGCGGGGGTGCGGGGCCTGACCCTGTCCGTCATCGCGATCACGGGGTCGATCATCCTGTTCACGCTGACCGTCGTCTCGATCGCCCTCATACCCGTCGGCGTCGGCGTGCTCACCACCCCGCTCCTCATCGGGCGGGTGCGGGCCCACGCCGACTTCCGGCGCGAACTCGCGGCCCGCTGGTCCGGGGTGCGGATCGCATCGGCGTACCGGCCGCTCCCGAACCGCGCGGGTGTCGCCGGCTGGGCCGAGCGGTGCACCGTCCTGCTGCGTGACCCGGCCACCTGGCACGACCTGCGCTGGCTGCTCGCCGACATGACGGGCGGGTTCGCCACCGCGCTGCTGCCACCCGCGCTGCTCGCCTATGTGGCGTACGGCTGGGTGCTCGCCCTCGGTGTGTGGCGGCCGATCGCGGACGCGGGCGGTGACTGGTTCCTGTTCATCCACATCACCTCCCAGCAGAGCGCGTACGCGGCCGCCGCGCTCGGCACCGCGCTGTTCGTGCTCGGCCTGTTCGTCAACCCTGCGGTGCTGCGCGCCCACTTCACGCTCGCCCGGGTTCTGCTCGCCCCCTCGCGCGAGGCCCAGCTGGAGCAGCGGGTCGACCGCCTGACCGAGACCCGGCACGACGCCCTGGACACCTCGGCGGCCGAACTGCGCCGCATCGAGCGGGACTTGCACGACGGGGCGCAGGCCCGGCTCGTCGCCATGGGCATGAACCTCGGCACCATCGAGGCGCTCGTCGAGAAGGACCCGGCCCGGGCCAAGGAGCTTCTCGCGCTGGCCCGCGCGTCCTCGGCGGAGGCCCTGACCGAGCTGCGCGACCTGGTGCGCGGCATCCACCCGCCGGTCCTGGCCGAGCGTGGACTCGCCGACGCCGTACGGGCGTTGGCGCTGCGCCTGCCGGTGCCGACCGATGTGTCGGTGGACCTGCCGCAGCGGGCCCGCGCGGAAGCACCGGTCGAGTCGGCGGCGTACTTCGCGGTCAGCGAGTTGCTCACCAACGCCGTCAAGCACGCGGCGGCGGACAGCATCTGGGTCGACCTGTCGTACGGGGCGGGCGCGTTGCGCGTCTCCGTCGGCGACAACGGCAAGGGCGGTGCGCGGGCCGGCGCGGGCGGCGGCCTGAGCGGGGTCGAACGCCGGCTCGGTACATTCGACGGCGTTCTGGCCGTCAGCAGCCCCGCGGGCGGTCCCACGTTGGTGACGATGGAGATCCCTTGCGTGTTGTCCTAGCCGAAGACCTGTTCCTGCTCCGCGACGGCCTGGTCAGGATGTTGGAGGCGTACGACTTCGAGATTCTCGCCGCCGTGGAGAGCGGTCCCGAGCTGACCCGGGCCTTCGCCGACCTGGAGCCGGACGTCGCGATCGTCGACGTCCGGCTTCCGCCGTCGCACACCGACGAGGGGCTCCAGTGCGCGCTCGCCGCCCGCCGCGCCCGGCCCGGCCTGCCGGTCCTCGTCCTCTCCCAGCACGTGGAGCAGCTCTACGCGCGCGAGCTGCTCGCGGACGGCACCGGCGGAGTCGGCTACCTCCTCAAGGACCGGGTCTTCGACGCGGAGCAGTTCATCGACGCGGTACGCCGGGTGGCGGGCGGCGGCACCGCGATGGATCCCCAGGTGATCCAGCAGCTGCTCTCCCGCAGGGCGCGCGACGAGCCGCTCGGCGGGCTCACCCCGCGCGAACTGGAGGTGATGAAGCTGATGGCGCAGGGCCGCTCCAACGCGGCGATCGCCGAGCGTCTGGTGGTGACCGAGCGGGCCATCGCCAAGCACACCTCCAACATCTTCGCCAAGCTGGGCCTGCCGGTCTCCGACGACGACAACCGCCGGGTGCTCGCGGTCCTCGCCCACCTCGACCGGGGCTGAGCGACGGGCGGCGGGCTCGGGTCCGGGGCGGGATCGGGCTCGGGCTCGGGCTCGGGCTCGGCGCGGGCGGCGGCGCCCGGCCCGGGCCGGGCCGCCACGGCGGGGCCCGGCCGCCGTTTCGGGTTAGCCTGGCAGGCAATGAACCGCATGATCACGCCCTGGGGCGAGCACGACCTGACCCGATTCCCCGAAGACCCCCGCGACCCGCTGCGAGCCTGGGACGCCGCCGACGAGTATCTGCTGCGCCACCTCGCCGAGAGCGGGGAGCTCGACCTCTCGGGGACCGTCGTCGTGACCGGCGACCGCTGGGGCGCACTCACGACGGCGCTCGCCGAGCACCGGCCCGTGCAGATCAGCGACTCCTTCCTGGCCCAGGAGGCGACCCGCGCCAATCTGACACGGGCCGGTTTCGCGCCGGATTCCGTACGCCTCCTCTCCACCCGGGACGAGGTGCCCGAGCGGGTCGACGTGCTGCTGGTGCGGGTGCCCAAGAGCCTCGGTCTCCTGGAGGACCAGCTGCACCGGATCGCGCCGTCGGTGCACGCGGGCACGGTCGTCGTGGGCACCGGCATGGTCAAGGAGATCCACACCTCCACGCTGGCCCTGTTCGAGCGGATCCTCGGCCCGACGAAGACGTCGCTCGCCGAGAAGAAGGCCCGGCTGATCTTCACCACGCCGGACCCGGAGCTCGCGAGGCCCCGGAACCCGTGGCCCCTGACGTACTCCCTGGAGCTGGGCATCGGCCCCGCCTCCGGGCTCGCGGTGACCAATCACGCCGGGGTGTTCTGCGCCGACCGCCTCGACATCGGCACCCGCTTCCTGCTCCAGCACCTGCCGGAGCGCACCGGCCCCGACCACGTGGTGGACCTGGGCTGCGGCAACGGCATCGTGGGCACGGCGGCGGCGCTCGCCAACCCCGAGGCGCGCATCACCTTCGCCGACGAGTCGCACCCGGCGATGGCGTCGGCCGAGGCCACCTTCCGGATGTGCGCGGGCCCCGTGCGGCGCGCCGACTTCCACCTCGGCGACGGGCTGGCCGCGTTCCCGCCCGGCACGGCCGACCTGGTCCTCAACAACCCGCCGTTCCACAGCCACCAGACGACGACGGACCGCACCTCCTCGCGCATGTTCGCGGACGCCCGCACCGCGCTGCGCGACGGCGGCGAGCTGTGGGTCGTCGGCAACCGGCACCTGGGCTACCACGAGAAGCTGCGGCGCATGTTCGGCGCGTGCGACCTGGTGGCGTCCGACCCGAAGTTCGTGGTGCTGCGCGCGGTGAAGCGGGCACGCTAGCCGCAGGGCCCGGAGTGGGGCGGCGGGGCGCACATGCGCGCCCCGCCGCCCTTTTCCGTGCCCCAACTCCCCTGAATCTCCTGAGCCCTTGAACGCCCCATGCCTCCCATCCGTATGGAACGGCGCGCTTCGAGCGAAGGAGTTCCATGGGACGCATCGCACGCTCTCCCCGAAAACGGCCGGCCCTTCCCCGCCGGATGATGCTGGCGGCGGCCGCCCTCGTCCTCGGCGGCGGCGGGCTCGCCGCGGTCAATGTGTACGCCTCCGCGAGCGAGGGCGGCCCACCGGGCGTGGGCGGCTCGGGGCACGACATGGCGCAGATGCGGATGGTGTCGACCATCGACTGCCCCGACGTCGGCAATTCCCTGACCACCGTGCCCCCTACGGTGAAGCCGGTCGTCGACCGCGGGCTGGCCGATCTCGATACGCAGATCACCGACGCGTATACGAAGTTCGCGGACAACAAGGACCGGATCCAGCGCGATCCGCGGCTCGCGGACACCATGGTGCTCGACCCGCTCAAGGCCCGGCGTACCGAGTCCATCGGGCAGATCGCGGACGCCACCGGCCAGCCCGGCCTGAAGAACCGGGGTCTCGCCGCGTGCACGATGCGCGCCGCCGACGACCCGCCGAACGCCGCCGGCCAGGACAGCGGGGGCCAGGACGGCGGGGGCCAGGACAGCAGTACAGCCGGCGACAGCGGGGCGGATGGCAGTGCAGCGGGTGACAGCGCGGCGGGTGACAGCGGGACGGGCCAGGGCGTCGACGCGGCCCGCTCCGGCTCGGGTCCCCTGTCCTCGGGTCCCTCCCGCAACGACTTCGTCGACATCCGCACCGTACGGCCCGACGCCGCCGCCCCCGCTCCCCGGCGCACCGCCTCCACCGGCAGCTTCACCAGCGACTGCGGGCGCAACCAGAACGGCAAGCGCAACCCCGACAACGTCATCGTCGCGCCGGGCGTGAGCAATGGCGCCCACCACATGCACGACTACGTCGGGAACCAGGCGACCAATGCGTTCTCCAGTGACGCCGATCTCGCCGGGGGCGCGACCAGCTGCCGCAATCAGGGCGACAAATCCACCTACTACTGGCCGGTGGTGCGCGTCCTGAACCAGGGCAACGACACCGACGCGCGGGCCGACGGCGGCGGCAAGGACCGCAACGTGGGGAAGATTCAGACCCCGGTCCAGGCGACGATCAAGTTCGTCGGGTCTCCGGTGAGCAAGGTGACCGCCATGCCGCGCTTCCTGCGGATCATCACGGGTGACGCCAAGGCGTTCACCAACGGCAACGCCAACGCCAATGCCTCGTGGAGCTGCACCGGCTTCGAGAACCGGCAGCTCAAGGACAAGTACCCGCTCTGCCCCCAGGGCAGCAAAGTGGTGCGCACCTTCATGTTCCAGAGTTGCTGGGACGGCCGGAACACCGACAGCGCCAACCACCGCACCCATGTCGCCTTCACCGACAAGCGGGGCGCCTGCCCCGCCGGATTCACGGCGATCCCGCAGCTCGTGCAGCGCATCGTCTACGACGTGCCCGCCAAGGCCGGCGCCTTCGCCGTGGACTCGTTCCCCGAGCAGCTCCACAAGCCGGTCACCGATCACGGTGACTTCATCGACGTCTTCAGCGATCAGCTGATGGGGAAGGTGGTGAACTGCATCAACACGGGGCGCTCCTGCGCCTGAACATCCCCCGCGCGCGAGCGCGAAGAGGCACCTGCCGCTGCGCGGCCGGCCCGGTCAGTGTCCGGAATGCATGGTCCCGGTCTCGACACTGCCACCGAGCCGGCCGTGCAGTGCCGTGACCACCGGCTGGGTGCCGACCGCGACCCACTTGCGGCCGACCAGGTAGACACCGCCGTAGTCCTCCGCCTCGTTGATCCACTCGCGCTGGCCCCGGTCGGTGGCGAAGGTCGCGAGGACATAACGGCCGTCCGCCGTCGTGCAGTTGGCCTGCCGCAGCTCCGCCGAGTCGGTGGACAGGACCGGGTGGCAGGCGGCCCGCGCGGCGAGCTGCTCCAGTGTGCCGCTCGCCGTCGCGGGGGCGTGCGGCGACGGCGACGTACCGCAGCCGGCCAGGACGACGGCGGCCGCAGCCACCCCGAGGACCACTCGTGCTTCAGTGCGCATCACCCCATCCTGCACTCAACTCCCGGAAAAACAAGGGGAGTTGGGAAGAGAAGAACGGAGTGGGGAATAGGCGGACAACCGGCGGGCGGGCCGGGCCACGATGCCCGATCATGAGCGTATGCGTGCACCCCTCCTCGCGCCCGGGTACGTGGGCGGCGTCCAGCTCATCGCGTACGCCGGCCGGCGGCTGCTCGGCGACACGGCCCGCCTGGACCTGCTGCGCTCGTGCTCGACCAACGTCGACAACCTGGACGCGGGGCGCTGGGCCACCCTCGCCACCAGCGCGCTGCTCGTGGAGGAGCCCATGGAGCTGCCCTACGCGCTGCTCCTGCTCGCCGTGCTCGGCTTCGCGGAGTACGCGTACGGCGCCTGGTGGACGGCCGGGGTCTTCGTGCTCGGCCATGTCGGGGCGACGCTCCTGGTGTACGGGGGGCTGCGCGCGAACCACGCCTCCCCCGCCACCCGCTCCGCCGTCGACGTGGGGCCCAGCTACGGTTTCTACGCCGTGCTCGGCGCGCTGACCTCGGCCCTGCCGCGCGGGCCCGTGCGCGGCGCCGTCCGGGCGGCCCTGCTCGCGCTCGCGGTGCGGCCGCTGCTGCGGCCCGGGCGCACCTTCACCGACGCGGGACACTGCGCGGCACTGGGACTCGGTCTCGGGGTGGCGGCGGCCGTGGACTACCGTTCGGTTCGAAACCGGTAGATTTCACCTGCTCAGGAGCCGCCCGCCCATGATCGCGATCCCCGCCACCTCCGTCGCCAACCTGCGCGACCTCGGTTCCACCCCGCTCGCGGGCGGTCACACCGTCCGCTCGGGCCTGGTCTTCCGCGCCGGCCAGCTGGACCGCATGGACGCGGCCGCCGACCCGGCGGTGGCCGAGCTCGGGCTGCGCACCATCGTCGACTTCCGCACCGCCGCCGAGCGCGCCGACTACCCGGACCGGGTGCCGGCCGGGACCCGCCTCCTGATCGCCGACGCGCTGGCGGACAAGATGTCGGCGGCGGGCGCCCCCGCCGCAGCCCAGCTCAAGCACATCCTGGCCAACCCCGTCATCGCCGAGGAGCACTTGGGCGGCGGCAAGGCGCAGGCCCTGTTCGCCGACACCTACCGCTCGCTCGTCTCCTCCGGCTCGGCCCGCGCCGCCTACCGCACCCTCCTGACGGAGCTGGCCGCCGACGACGCGGGCCCGCTGCTCTTCCACTGCACGGCGGGCAAGGACCGCACCGGCTGGGGCGCGACGGTGATCCTGTCGCTGCTCGGCGCCGACGAGGCGACGATCGAGCGGGAGTACCTCTCGGTCAACCCGGCGGTGCGCGAGGCGTTCGCCCCGCTCATCGAGGGCTTCGTCACGCAGGGCGGCGACCCCGAGATCGCGCTCGCCGTCATCGGTGTGGTGCCCGAGTACCTCGCGGCGGCCCTGGACGAGGTCGCGACGGCGTACGGCTCGATGGAGAAGTACGCGCGCGACGGGCTCGGGGTGCCGGACGACGCGATCGCCCGGCTGCGCGAACGGCTCATCGCGTGATCACCGCGTGATCACCGCGTGATCACCTCGCGGCGTCGTCAACTCGCCTGAGAGGCGCGCTGGTTGGGCAGGGGTGACCATCTCCACATTCGCTCGTTTTGCTGAACGTGGCCCCAGAGCAGGACATCCTCAACCCACCCGCCCCCTCCGTCGGCGTCGAGCAGGCCGAGGCCGCGCTCGTCGAGCACTATCCGCGACTGGTGCGGCTCGCCTACCTCGTACTCCCGCCGTCCCTCGGGCGCAACCGCCGGGTGCTGACCGCGCACGCCATCGTGCAGCGCTCGCTGCCACGCGGCCGCGGCGGCTCCGGCGACGGCGGTGACGAGGCGCTGATCCCGGCGGCCCGGCGCTCCGAGTCCGGGGGCGGCCCGGGGTATGTGTACGTGCGGCGGCGCGTGGTGCGCCAGGCGCTCGAAGCGGGGCTTCCGCTGCGCCGCAGGGCCTGGCCCAAGCGGGCGCAGTTCCCGCCGCTGCTGCCCCAGGTCTGGGGGCTGCGGCTGTTCCCGCGCTCGGGCGGCGCCGATGAACTCGCCCTGGACCAGCGCCTGTCCGCCCTGTCCGGGCCTGCCCGCGCGGCCTGTGTCCTGCGCGCTCTGGAGCGGCTGAGCGACGACGAGGTGGTCGCCGAGCTCAACGCGGCGGGTGCCGTCGGGGCGCGGCAGGCCCTCGTGGACGCCGGCGGTGTGGAGCCGGCGGCCGGGCTCCTGGAATCGGCCGAGTTCGACCCCTGCTCGCTCCAGGCGCGGCCCACCGATCTGATGCGGCGCCGCCAGCACGGCCGGGCCGCGCTCGCCGCCGTCGCCGCGCTCGTGGTGTGCGGGGCGCTCATCGGGCTGCCGGGCGACGGCTGGGGACCCGACGGCGCGGCCGCGCCGCCCTACGCGCAGAACCCGGCGGCCCAGGCGGCGCTCGACCCCGGCCATCTGCTGCGGGTCGAGCCGACGGCGTGGACGACCGCGACGCGTACGGACTTCTCCCTCTGGCCGGCCCGGGGCGACCTCACCGGCGACGCGGGGCTGTTGCGGCGGGCGCTCGCCGTGTGGGCACGGCCGGGCGAGAAGGTCCAGGTGTCCGCGACGCCGGGCACCCCCTCCGGTCCGCCGATGGGTGCGCCCCAACTCCTCTTCGCGGGCACCGTGGACCGGGCGCGGGTAGTGCTGTTCTACGACGGGCTGCGGGTCGCCCGCTACGCCGAGCCGCGTGAGGGCACGGCGGGCGCGGCGCTCGACTTCGCGCGGGTGGACGCGGCGGACGCCGCCTCCGCGAGCGCGCTCGTGGTGGGCAGGACCGACGGCAATGTGCGCTATCTGACGGCGCCCTGGGTGCGCGAGGCCTCCGTACGCGATCTGCTCACGCCCGATGCGGCGCCGCGCCCGCTGCACCGGGACAAGGACGGGGTGACCGACCCGGTCATCTCGCCCTCGCAGGCCGGGCAGTGCACCTCGTGGGACGCGCTGGAGTTCCGGGACGACAGCGGGGTACGGCTCGTCACCGACCTCGGGGAGCTCGCCCCGGCCCGGCTGACGTGGGGTCCGCCCTCGGGCCCCCACGACGTCGGCGACCGGGCCGCGCGCGAGGGCTGGGCGCGGACCGCGTGTCTGCTGCCGACGGTCCGCTCGCACGGGGTGCGCTCCGTGAACGACTGGCAGTTCGCGCAGCAGGCGCTGCCCGAGAACAACGGCACCGCCGACTGGATCTGCACCCGCGCCGAGACCTGGCGGGGCGCGGGCAGCCGGGTCTTCGCCCAGTTCCAGGCGCCCTCCACCCGGCTCGCACCCGGCGCCATCGCGGCCCGCGCCGAGAACTCGGCTGCCTGCGGGCCGCGCGAGGCGCGGGTGCTCGCGGGGGTGCTGTGGAAGTCGCGCGGCGGTACGTGGTTCGTGCTGGCCGCCGGCAGTGAGCAGGTCGCGTCGGTGACGCTGTCCGGCGGGATGACCGGCAGCGAGCGGGGCAATCTGCTGGCCGTACGGGCGAAGGAAGGGGCCCGCGCCGAGCTCAACGGGCGCCTCGCGGACGGCAGTCCGATCGCCACCCTCCGCTGACCGCCGGCCGGAGCGCCACCCGTGAACCGGCCGGAGCGCCACCCGTGAACCGGCCGGAGCGCCGCCCCTGACCCGGCCGGGCCCCCACCCGTGACCCGGCCGGGGCGCCACGAGTGTCCCGGTCGGCCCGCCAGGGGTGTCCCGGCCGGCCCACCCCCTCTGAGCCGGCCGGGACACCGCTCTCCCCCGACGGGTCCCCGGCTGCCGTCCTGCCCAACAATCCGGCGCAGACCCCTGTCGCTGCGGCGTACCCGTCAGTACATTGACGCCATGTCTAATACGCCGCAGCCCGCTCCGGTCGCGGAGGAGCGCATCGAGCTCAAGGCCCGGAACGTCTCGTTCGCCTGGGACGAGACGCCCCTGCACTGGATACCCGGCGATCCGTTCACCGGCCACACCATCAATGTGCTGCACCTGCTCCTGCCGGCCGGCGAGCGGTGGTTCGTGCACGTCTACAAGCAGGTCCTGCCGTACATCACGGACGACCGGCTGCGCGAGGACGTCATCGGCTTCATCGGCCAGGAGGCGATGCACTCCGCCGCGCACGACGACGTACTCCCCCATCTGAAGAAGCTCGGCCTCGACCCGACGCCGTACACCGCGCAGGTGGACTGGCTCTTCGAGAAGCTGCTCGGGGACCGCACGCTGCCGCCGGGCCGGGCCCGCACGTGGTGGCTGATGGAGCGGGTCGCCACGATCGCGGCGATCGAGCACTACACCGCCTTCCTCGGCAACTGGATCCTCAACGCCGAGACCCTGGACGCGCGTGGCGCCGATCCGACCATGCTGGACCTGTTGCGCTGGCACGGCGCCGAGGAGGTCGAGCACCGCTCGGTCGCCTTCGAGCTGTTCCTGCACGTCGACGGCGGTTACCGGCGCCGGGTGCGCACCTGGGCGACGGCGTTCACCGCGCTCGCGTTCCTGTGGCAGCGCGGGGCCCGGTTCTTCATGGACCACGATCCCTCACCCGGGGTCGGCAAGGCGAGCCTCGGCGCGTTCTACCGGGCCGGCCGGGAGGGCATGCTGCCCTCGACGCCCGCCATGCTGAAGTCCATCCCGCGCTATCTGAGCCGCGCCTACCACCCCTCGCAGGAGGGCAGCACGGCACAGGCCGTGGCCTATCTTGCCGCCTCGCCCGGCGCCAACGGAGGCCACTGACATGCGCCGCTCCACCACCCTCGCCCTGGCCGCCGCCGGGACCGCGCTGCTCGCCCGGCGTGCCCTGCGGCGGCGCATCGGGGCCTCCCCGTTGTGGCCGCTGCCCGCCCTCGAAGAGCCCGTGTCGGGGCGCGGCGCCCGGCGCTCCACCGTCGCCCTGAAGCTCACCGTCACCGAACGCACCGAGCCGGCCGAAGGCGTCGTGGCGCTGCGTCTCGAAGCGCTCGACGGAGCCGAACTGCCCGCCTGGGAGCCCGGCGCCCACCTCGACCTGGTGCTCCCCTCGGGCCTGGTGCGGCAGTACTCGCTCTGCGGCGACCCGGCCGACCGCACGGCGTACACCGTCGCCACCCGCCTCATCGAGGCCGGCCGGGGCGGCTCGCGGGAGGTGCACGAGCAGCTCCAGGAGGCGGTCGAGCTCACCGTGCGCGGCCCCCGCAACCGTTTCCCACTGGTTGTGCAGGGCCCGTACGTGTTCGTCGCGGGCGGCATCGGAATCACCCCGATCCTCCCCATGATCAGGGCGGTTGAGGCAGCGGGAGCGGACTGGCGGCTGCTGTACGGGGGGCGTTCGCGGGCCTCCATGCCGTTCCTGGAGGAGATCGAGGGGTTCGGTGCGAAGGTCACCGTCGTCCCCGAGGACGAGGCCGGACTGCCCGACCTGACCGCGTTCCTCGTCAACTCCCCCTCCGGCGCGGCCGTCTACTGCTGCGGCCCCGATCCCCTGATGGACGCGGTCACGGCGGCACTCGGTCCCGAACGGCCCCCGCACGTGGAGCGGTTCGCGCCCGGCGCGACTCCGGCGGGCGCCAGGTTCGAGGTCGAGCTGCGCCGGTCGGGGCGCACCCTCGCCGTCCCGGCGGACCGGTCGCTGCTCTCCGTGCTGCGCGCAGCCGAGGTGCCGGGCGTCTCCTACTCCTGCGAGCAGGGTTTCTGCGGAACCTGCCAACAGCGGGTCGTCGAGGGCGGGATAGACCACCGGGACGAGCTGCTCACGGATACGGAGCGAGCCGACTCGATGCTGATCTGTGTATCGAGGTGCCTCGGCCCGAAGCTGGTGCTCGACTTGTAGGCACTCCGTCCACCTGTAGGTACTCCCTCTATAGGTACTCTGTTCGCATGACGACCGGGGTACGGCGCAGGATGGGCGTCGACGAGCGCAGGCAGCAGTTGATCGGGGTGGCCCTCGATCTGTTCAGCCACCGCTCGCCCGACGATGTGTCCATCGACGAGATAGCGGCGGCCGCGGGGATCTCACGGCCGCTGGTGTACCACTACTTCCCTGGCAAGCAGAGCCTGTACGAGGCGGCGTTGCGCCGGGCCGCGGACGAGCTGGCGGCCCGCTTCATGGAGCCGCACGAGGGCCCGCTCGGGGCCCGACTGCTGCGGGTGATGGGCCGGTTCTTCGACTTCGTCGACGACCACGGGCCCGGCTTCTCGGCGTTGATGCGCGGCGGCCCGGCGGTCGGCTCGTCCACGGCGAACGCCATGATCGACGAGGTGCGCAACGCCGCCTATCTCCAGATCCTGGCCCACCTGGGCGTCCAACAGCCGCCCGCACGGCTTGAGTTGGTGGTCCGATCCTGGGTGTCGCTCGCCGAGTCGACGGCGCTGATCTGGCTCGACGGGCGGCGGATCGACCGTACTGAGCTGGAGTTGCAGCTGGTGCACGACTTCGCGGTGCTGGCCGCGGTGAGCGCCGCCTACGACGAGGAGATGGCGGCGATCATGCTGCGGATGCTCGCGGAGGAGCCGGCCGACGGCCCGTTCGGCGAGCTGCTGGAGCGCCTGGCCACCCTGCTCCCCCAGGTGCCCGCGCCCCGCGTCGGCTGAGCGCTGCGGCATGATCGCCGCATGACGTACGACCTCGAACCCGGTCTCGGGCCCCGCCCCGAACTCGGCCTTGCACTCGACCGCGCATGCGACGGCGACCTGCCGGCGCTGACCTCGCTCTACGACGGCGCCGCCCGCTGGATGCGGGAGCACGGCATCGACCAGTGGCAGCCCGGCGGCAAGGACGCCGAACACTTCCGGCTGCGCATGAGGGAGGGTGAGGTGTGGCTCGCCCGTGTCGGGGCTGCCGTCGTCGGCGCGTACGAACTGTGGTGGCGGGACGAGCAGGCATGGGGAGCGCAGCCGCCGGTCGCCGGGCACGTCCACCGTCTGATGGTGGACCGGACGACCGCGCCACGCGGCACCGGCCGGGCGCTGCTCGCCCACGCCGAGGGGCGGATCGCCGGTTCGGGCCGGGCGCTGTGCCGCCTCGACTGCCGCGCGGACAACCCGGTTCTGGTCCGCTACTACGAGGACGCGGGGTACGCGGTCGTCGGCGAGCTGCGGGAGAAGACGGACGGCGGGGGCAGCCCGTATGCGGTCACCCTGATGGAGAAGGCGCTGCCTGTGCGCTGATGCGGGGCACGCGCGACGGGTGTGCCCTGTGCGCGGATGGGGGCCGGCGTGGAACGTTTGCATTCCTGGCTCAACTGGCAGCCGGTCGGTGACCAGCGTCGGTTCGGTGGCGAAGATGTCGAGGAGCGTCTCGCGTTCGTCGGCCTTCGCCCCGGTCAGCGCGAACGCGATCGGCAGGTAGGGGAACAGGTGCCGCAGGTGCGCCCGGGCATGCCGTAGCCACCGGGCTTCGGAGGTGTGGCCGTGCATCGCCTGCATCATCGGCAACGACACCAGTTCGGCATCGCTGAGCTGCGGCGATGCCAACCACCGGCCGCCAGGGGCGAGCTGCGGCGAACCCTTGAGCAGATCATCGGCCTTGACGTAGCGTGCGGTCGCGAGGGAGTCCATGTCTGGCGTCACAACCCGACTGTGGACTCCCTCGTCTCATCCGCGCAGCCAACCCTTGAAATCGATCATCCAGGTCGCACCTGATCGCTGTCAGGCCCCTGGCGGTCGGGCTCAAAGGGCCCAGGGCAGTCGGACGGCCTCGATTTCCGTGTCGTTCAGGAGGGCCTCGACGAGCGGGGCGGGGCCCGCCACCTTGGTGGCCCAGAGGTCGTAGTCCGTGCAGAGGACCCAGGACCGGTCCTGGGCCCAGAGGTTGGACGGGGTCCAGCCGTTTCCCTCCGGGTGGTCGTACAAAGCCTTGGCATCCGCGAGCGTGCCGGCCCGGACGTGCAGGTTGTCGAAGTCCTCAGCCCCCTGCAACAGCGGGCTGTAGTAGGCCAGGCAGCGGGTCTCGGCACCCTGCGGGCTGTGCTCGGTGAGGACATCGACCAGGCGGTTCCAGTCGGTCCGGTCAAGGCTGCCCTCGGACGGCCCGGCGATGCCGACAGGCCAGCCGCCCGGTTCCCGGAGCGAGGGGAATGAGTGGTAGCAGGGCAGCAGACCCTCGGGCACCACTGGATCACCGGTCCGCCGCGAGAGCTCCGCCCACCGCAGCCGGCGCCAACGGGGGCCGTGAGGCTCGCCCGGCGTTCCCCCGCACACGTCCGCGGGGTCGAGGCCGGGGATGATCTCGGGCCCGCCGCCATTCAGCACGGCTCGCTGATACGCGACATAGGACATGGTGGTGGGGCCGAGTTCGTGTTCGTACATGGAGTGGAGCGCCCATGCGGCGTCGGGCAATGGCGGCGGCATGAAGCCGGTGAGCCCGTCATCGTCGGCCAGGTCCCGCAGCCAATCGGTCTCCCCAGCCGCGGCCGGTGACCACCGGGCGGTCGCCGCAACGACTGTCTCGTTCATCCGTTCATGGTCTCACCCGCGGCGGAGGACGCCTGCACTCCGCTTGACCTGCGAGAACACTTAGTTCGGGAGCGTCGGGAAGGGGCGGGGTCAGGGGCGGAGCCCCAGCAGCCCCGCCACCTTCGGGTGCGGACCGCGCTGGGGTGGCGGGGTCCGGGGCGGAGCCCCAGCAGCCCCGCCACCTTCGGGTGCGGACCGCGCTGGGGCACCCGCGCCCACCGCGGCGGAGCCACGCAAAAGACACAGCCCCGCGCCCCTGTAGGGCACCCGAAGTCGCAGGTACCGCGCCCCATAGGGCATCCGCGCCGACCGTCGGTGCGGCCTCAACGCCCGTACCGGGAAGGCCCCTTGAGCGCGTGGATGAGGCCGTCGTCCAGGCCCGTCGCCACCCCGCGGCCGAAGGCCGAGTCGTACGCGCCGTCGCCGAGGGCGGCCCGGGCCCGGCGTTCGCACTCTTCGCGGACGGCGGTCAGTTCGGGGGCGCCCATCTGGGCCTTGCCGATCGTGCGCCAGCACTCCTGGCCGACGCCGAGGAGCAGCGCGCCGTCCTCGCCGTCGCCCTGCGAGGCGACCGCGCAGGCCAGCATGTCGAGGCCCATCGCGATGCCGAAGCTGTCGTGCAGGAGCCGTTTGCCGGCGAGCATGGCGCGGGCGTGGGCGGCGGCCTCGGCGGGCCGGCCGAGTGCGAGCGCGCCCGCCGCCAGCATGTAGTCGGCGTACGCCCGCATCCAGCGTTCGCCGCGCGCCGCGCACTCGTCGCGCAGCCGGACGGCCTCGGCGGACGCCTCGGTGTAGCGGGCGAGGTTGTTGAGGGCGTAGATCCGGGCGAGAGCGCACAGGGCGCGGCCCGGTGAGAAGCCGGTGTCCTGGGCGAGGGCCGCGTCCAGGATGGTGAGGGCGCGCTCGGGGTCGCCGGGCATCAGGACACTGCCGCCGTACAAGTAGGCGGCGCGCAGCCGCTGTTCGGGGTCGCGGGCGGCGCGGGAGCTCTCCTCGCCGAGCCGGTGCGCCATCACGAAGTCGCCCTGGAGGAAGGCGCACATGCCGAGCGCCCAGACGGCGGCGGCGCGGTGCGGGCCGGGCCCGGGGCAGCCGTCGAGGGCGCGCTGGAGATAGGCCCGGCCCTCGCGCTGGCGGCCGCAGCCGAACCAGACGAACCAGAGGGAGCCCGCCATGTCGAGGGCGGCCTCGGGGTCGGTGGCCAGGAGGTGTTCGAGCGCGGTACGCAGATCGGCGTGTTCGGCTTCCAGGCGTACGTACCAGTCGAGTTGGCCGGGCCCCATCCAGGCGGCTTCGGCCTCGTGGGCGATGTGGCGGAAGCGGCGGGCGTGCCGGTCGGCCACCTCGTGGGTCTCGCCGAGCTCGTCGAGCCAGCGCAGGCCGTACTCGCGAATGGTGTCCAGCATGCGGTGGCCGAGCCGGCCCGACGGTTCGAGGCGGGTGCGGATCACCGATTTGTCGACGAGGCCGGCCAGGATCTGCTCGACACCGCGGGCGGGCAGCGGGCCGCCGGCGCCGATGGCCTGGGCGGCGGCGAGGTCGAAGCCGCCCGCGAAGACGGAGAGCCGGGCCCACAGGAGCCGCTCCAGGGGCTCGCACAGCTCGTGGCTCCAGCCGATGGCGGTCCGCAGGGCCTGGTGGCGCGGAAGCACGGCGGCGACACCGGTGCCGGCGCCGGTGTCGCCGCCTGGGCCTGCGCCCGTGCCCGTGCCCGCGCCCGTGCCGGTGAGCACTTCGAAGCGGGAACCGAGCCGCGCGGCAAGTTGCTCGACCGACCACAACTTGAGTCGTGCGCAGGCCAGTTCGAGGGCGAGCGGGATGCCGTCGAGCCGGTGGCAGACGTCGGTGGCCGCGGCGGCCCGGGCAGGGTCGTCGAAGCTGAGGTGGGGCACGGCTTCGGTGGCGCGTTCCTTGAACAGGGTCAGCGCCCCGCCCGCGACGGGCAGCGGCTCCAGGGGGAAGACGTACTCCTGCGGACGGCCCAGGGGCTGGCGGCTGGTGGCCAGGACGGTGAGCCCGGGTGAGGCCTGGAGCAGTTCGCCGATGAGGTGGCCGCAGGCGCTGATCAGGTGTTCACAGGTGTCCAGCACCAGGAGGGAGCGCTTGTCGGCCAGCCGGCCGCAGAGTGCTTCGCAGGCGGTGCGCAGGCTCTGGTCGGTGACGTCGAAGGCGTCGGCGACGGTGGCGGCGAGTAAGTCGCGGTCCCGCAGCGGGGACAGCTCCACCCACCAGACACCGTCGGGATAGCGGTCCCGGATCCGCCGGGCGGCGCGCAGCGCGACCCGGGATTTGCCGACGCCGCCGGGTCCCGTGACGGTGACCAGCCGATGCCGTTCGAGGAGGCCGTCCAGGGTGGCCAGTTCGCCCGACCGCCCGATGAAACTCGTGCTCTCCGCAGGAAGATTCCCCACCACGGGCACAGTCTGGACCACGATGCGGCCTGTGACGGAACCCGAGGCGGGGAACAACCGAAATCACTCGTCGCGCGACCTGGAATGATCGGTTCAGCGTTGCTTGAAGACCGCTACGGTACGGGCCGGGACTGTGAAGCTCCCCGAACTCTGATCGTATGTGGCCGTCTTCACCACCGGATCGGCCCCGCCGGCCTGGCGCGGATGCAGGGCGTAGGGGGTGCCCGCGACGGCCGTGACCTGCTGCGTCTGGCGTTGAGGCGTCGCGTTGAGGACGACGACCAGCGGGCCGAGCCGCATGGTGATCACGCCCGGGGTCTCGCCGGAGCCCGACAGCGGGAACGACAGGGCCGACTGGACCTGGCCCGCCGTGGCGAGCCCGAACGCGCCCTCCGTGTGGCGGATCGCGAGGAGGTCCTGGTAGGCGGCCGAGGTCCCGTCGATCTGGGCGCACTGCGGGGTGAGCGCCGGGTTGGTCAACAGGGGTTTGGCGTACGGCCACTTGGTCTGGTTGTCGGCGGCCATGGGAAGTCCGCGCCCGAACCCGTTGCCGGCCCGGCAGTCCCAGTGCAGGGCGTTGAACCAGTCGCCGCTGTCGAAGGAATTGCGGTCGAGCGACTTGGAGCGCAGCAGGTCGCTGCCCGCCTGGGACAGCGCGGGGCCCTGCGACAGCGTGGCGGTGGCGAGCGCGATGACCTGCATGCGGGACCGGTCGCCGACCGAGGTGCCCGCGGGCAGTTTGTACGCCAGCGCGTCGTAGAGCGACTCGTTGTCGTGGGCGTCCGCGTAGGCGAGCGCGTCGCCGGGGGCGGCGGCGTACCCGGCGGGGGCGCCGTTGTAGTCGACGTCGGAGCCCTTGACGGTGCGGCCGGAGCTGTCGGTGAAGGTGTACGCGGCGAGGTTGCCGCTCAGGCCCACCTCGATGAGGTCCTGGTAGTGCAGCAGGCGGGCCTTCTGTTCGGCCGGAGTGCCGTTCGCGGTCGAGGAGTTGGGGTCGGTGTAGAGGCCGGAGGCAAAGCCCTGCACGCCCGGGTCGGCGTCGAAGGGGCTGCCGCCGCGCACCGCGTCGCGGGCCCGGTCGGAGAAGGTGGCGATGCCGGTGCCTGCCATGTTCTTCTGGGTGGCCTGCACGAAGCGGGCGTCGTCGGCGACCTCACCGAAGTTCCAGCCCTCCCCGTACAGGATGATCTTCTTGCCGTCGACGCCGTCCTTGGCCGGGGTCAGCGCGTCGAGCGCCGCCCGTACGGCGACGATGTTGGCCTTGGGGTGGTGGCCCATGAGGTCGAAGCGGAAGCCGTCGACCTTGTACTGCTTGGCCCAGGTCACCACCGAGTCGACGACGAGCTTGCCCATCATGGCGTTCTCGGGCGCGGTGTTGGCGCAGCAGGTCGAGGCGGCGACGCTGCCGTCGTCGAGCAGCCGCTGGTAGTAGCCGGGCACGATCTTGTCGAGGACGGAGTTGTCGGCCTGCCCGCTCGCCGCGGTGTGGTTGTAGACGACGTCCATGACGGTCCGCAGGCCCGCCCCGTTGAGCCCCTGCACCATCTGCCGGAACTCCACGGTGCGGCGCGTCCCGTCGGGATCGCCGGCGTAGGAGCCCTCGGGGACGGTGTAGTGCAGCGGGTCGTAGCCCCAGTTGTACGCGTCCTTCGCGGCCGATCGGGCGACGCAGGCCTGCTGCTCCGCGGAGTCCGGCGCGTACACCCTCAAGTCACAGGCGGGAGTGGCCTGTTCGGACCTCTTCTCGGGGATGCCGGCGATGTCGAAGGCGGGCAGCAGATGCACGTAGGAGGTGCCGGACTTCGCCAGCTGGGCCAGGTGCTTCATGCCGTCGGAGCCGGTGTCGGTGAAGGCCAGGTACTGGCCGGGGTGGCGGGATGTGGGGTCCGCGATGGAGAAGTCGCGGATCTGCACCTCCTGGATCTGGGCGTCGCGCAGCGGCACCGCGGCGGGCTTCTTCAGCGTGGACCAGCCCCTGGGTGCGAGCTTCGGATCGGCGAGGTCCACGACGAGGCTGCGGGCGGAGTCGGTGGTGAGGGCGGTCGAGTAGGGGTCGGTGACCAGGTTGGTGACGACGCGCTGGACGCTGGGCGCCCACACCGTCACGGCGTACCGGTAGGGCTTGCCCGACCAGGAGGCGGGCCCGGTCACCGACCAGACGCCGGAGGTGTCGTCGCGGCGCATCGCGAGCGTGCGGCCGTCGAGTTCGAGGGAGACCTTCCGCGCGGTCGGCGCCCACACGGAGAGGGTGGGGCGGCCATGGGTGAAGACGGGCCCGAGCGACGCCTTGACGGCGGCCGCGCCGTACAGGTCGTCGAGGACGCCCTGGGTCTGTACGCCGGTCGCGGCGAGGAGCGCCCCGTTGGCGGCCCGCTGGGTGGCGATGAGCTGCCCGGTGAGCGACTCATGGACACGGGAGCGGTCGCGGGCGTCGACGGTGAAGGCGGGATAGTCCTTCAGCTGCGGAAATGTGGTCTTCTGCGCGTCGCTCAGCGAGGACGGTGTCAGGCGCAGCCACTGGCCCTCGTCGGAGAGCGCGCCGTCCTTGACGGTGATGCCGCCGCCGGGCGCGTACACCAGTTGCTGACTGGTCGCGGCGCTCGCCTTGACCTTCCAGACCACCGTGTTCCGGTCGATCCACTGCGCCGCGGACTTGGTGAGGTCGAGCGAAACACCCGAACTCGCCTGCGGGAGCAGGTACTTGGGCTGTCCGGCGAGCAGCCACACCTCGTCGCCGGATGCGGCGATGTCGAGGGACTGGTCGTCCGGCAGGTCCTTGTGGTCGCCCTTGTGCAGGATGTAGCTGAGGGTGGTGGCGCCCTGGGCGAGCGGCACCTCGAAGGTCACGCCGTAGGCGTCGCGGCCGGTCGGCGCCAGGGGCTTGGACCAGTCGGTGGGGGTTGCGGCGCCGGTCCAGGTGTGCAGCCCCCAGCCCTCGTAGTCGCCGTCGGGCCGATAGTAGTGCAGGACCACCTTGGAGGTGTCCTGCGGCGGGTGCGCGCCGGGCGGCGCCTGGCCGGACTGGCCGTCATTGCCCTGCGCGATCCACACCTCGCCGGTCGCGGCGAGGTCGACGGTGCGTGCGGGCCCGTCGGCGCTGTCGCCCTTGGCGACGGTGTACGTCAGCGACGAGGCACCCTCGGGGATTCTCAGCCAGGCGAAGGCGCCGTAGGCGTCGCGGCCGGTGAACGGGGCGCTTTGGCCATCGCTCTTCAGCTGCCAGCCGTCGTAGTCACCTGCGGGCCGCTGGTAGTGCACGACCGCGTAGTCACGCTCGACGGCCGTCGGTTTGACGGGTGCGGGCAGCTGCCCCGCCGTCGTCGCGGCGGTCGCGCTCGCGGTGCGTCCTCGGCCGTCGACCACAACGGCCTTGTAGCGCACGGGGGTTCCGGCGGCTGCATTCACGTACTGGGTGACCTTGTACGGCGCGTGGTCGGCGGAGCCGAGCGTCTGCCACGTGCCGTTGCCGCTCTGCGCGGCGAAGACGACCCGGTCGAGCCCGTCGCCGCTGACGCCGGCGGACACCTCGACGGTGCCGGCGGCGCCGGGCGCCGGGGCCTTGAGGGTGATCGACGGCTTGACCGCGGGCGCGGGCAGCGCGGCGGCGGCCTTCAGGACGAGGGAGGACAGGGCGGGCACGGTCACTTCGACCCTGGCGTCCGAGCCGCTGCGCACCGATCCCGAACCGCCGTACAGAACACCGTAGTTGGCGTTCGCGGAGGCGGTGGGCACGGAGACGGTCTTCGCCTCGGTCGCGTTGTTCACGGCGACGACGTACTCGGTCCGGGTCTTGGCGTCGGTGCGCGAGAAGGCGTAGACGGACTCCTTGGCATAGCGCTCGGTCTGGACGCCGTCGCGCAGCGCCGGGTTGGCCTTGGTCAGGCGGGACAGGTCGGCGATGGTGCGGTAGAGCGGGTGGGTGGGGTCGTAGGCGTCGGATGCATGGGTGCGGTCGGTGCCGAGCTCGTCGTCGTCCAGGTAGTCGGGGGCCTTGGAGGCGAACATGGTCTGGCGGGCGTCCTTGTCGCCGCCCGCACCCGTGAAGCCCTGCTCGTCGCCGTAGTAGACGACCGGGTTGCCCCGGCTGAAGAACATCAACTCATGGGCCAGACGGTCGCGTTGGAGCAGCTCGGCGTCGCTCGCCTGCGGGTGGTCCTGCTTGAGGAAGGTCCCGATGCGGCCCATGTCGTGGTTGCCGAGGAAGGTGACCTGCTCGTAGGCGTTGGCCTTGTCGGTGGTGTAGCGGTAGTCGTCGGCGAAGAGCGCGGCGAGCTTGGTGGCAGGGGCGCCCTGGGAGGCGTACTGGCGTGCCGCGTCCTGGAAGGGGAAGTCGAGGGTGGCGTCCAGACGGCCCCGGGTGACGTACGGGGAGGTCACGGCGGGGTCGGCGGAGTAGGTCTCGCCGAACATGAAGAAGTCCGGGCGCCCCTGCTTCTTCGCGTACGCGTCGAGCGCGGTCGCCCACTGCGTCCAGAAGTCGAGGTCGACGTTCTTGACGGTGTCGATGCGGAAGCCGTCCACGTCGAAGTCGTGGACCCACTTCTCGTAGATCTTCTCCATGCCGGAGACGACCTCGGGCCGCTCGGTCCACAGGTCGTCGAGCCCGGAGAAGTCGCCGTACTCGCCGCTCTCCCCCGCGAACGTCGAATCGCCCCGGTTGTGGTACATCGTCGGGTCGTTCAGCCACGCCGGGACTTTCTTCTCCTTCACGACGGGCGTGTAGGGGAAGGAACGGGCGTCTACCTTCTTCATCCCGTCGCGGTCGTCGAAGGGGCGACCGCTCGTGTCGAGGTAGGGGTAGGCGCCCTTGGACCGGTAGCCGTACTGCTGCTCGGCGTAGTCGACGGTGTCGGCGGTGTGGTTGGTGATGACGTCGAAGAAGACCTTCATGCCCTTGGCGTGGGCGCCGGCTATGAGCCGGGTGAGGTCGGCGTTGGTGCCGAAGTGCGGGTCGACCTGGGTGAAGTCGGTGATCCAGTACCCGTGGTAGCCGGCCGAGGCGTCCTTGCCGGTGCCCTGGACGGGCTTGTTCTTGAAGATCGGGGCGAGCCAGATGGCGGTGGTCCCGAGCCCCTTGATGTAGTCGAGCTTCTGTGTGATCCCCTTGAGGTCGCCGCCCTGGTAGAACCCCTTGTCGGTGGGGTCGTACCCGGTGTCGAGCCGCGAACCGGTCAGCCCGCCGCGGTCGTTGGCGGTGTCACCGTTGGCGAACCGGTCGGGGAGCACGAAGTAGAACTGCTCGCGGGTCGCGTCGTGCCGGGCCGGCTCGGCGGCCATCCGCGCGTCACTGGGCGGCGCGGGCGGTTTCGGCGCGGCGGCCGCGGGCAGCGCGGGGACGAGCGCCGCACACAAGGCGGCCGCGACCGCGACCGCCGTTCTTCGCAGGGGGATCACCGGGTGCTCCTCGGTCGTACGGGGTTCTCGGCACGGGGGGGTGGGACGGAGTCGGGGCGGGGCGGGACGGGTCGGAAACGGATGGGCCTGTAGGGGCGGAGGATGGGGGGCCGCCGGCGCCCGGCGGGGTGAAAGGCTCCGGCGGCCCGGTTCGAGGGGGCGCGGGGTCAGTTGCGCCAGGTGTCGTTCAGCGTGACCTTGCCGTCGGCGGGCACGGTGGCGGTGCGGTTGGCGCCGCTCTCCCAGGTGACCTGGCCGTTCGCGTCCTTGCGGAGGTACTTGTACGCGAACGACGTGCCGGCGGGCAGCGCGACGCCGAGCTTCCACACGGGGTAGCTCGCGGGGTCGAGTTCGAGGGCGGCGGCGGTGTTCCAGGCGCCGAGCGCGCTCTGGTCACCGGTGACGTAGATGTTCTGGCCGACGACGGTGGTGGCGTTGACGGAGAACGAGGCGCCCGACGCGGTGGTGCCGCCGCCGTTGCCGCTGCCCGGGGCCGAACTTCCGCCGCACGAAAGGGCGTTGATGTGCAGGGCGAGCGCGGTGTCGGGGGCCAGGGTGGCGGTGAAGCGGCCGCCGGAGTCGACCGTCACGCCCTTGCCGCTCTGCACGTCGCAGTAGTCACCGGCGGGCAGCGCGGTCTGGAAGGTGCGGGTCAGCGCGGTGGATTCGTGGTTGATGGCGACGTACGCCTTGGCGCCCCGGCCGAACGCCACCTGGTTGGCACCGTTGTCCCACCAGTTGGTGACGGACTCACCGCGCGCGGTGTTGTGGAAGCCGACCATGCTCTGGATCTGCGGCCACCGGTGCTGGCACTTCCAGCCGTCGGCGTAACAGGCGTTGACCGTACCGCCGTTGGGCGGCCCGGCGTCGTTGTCGGAGAACTCGTACCCCGAGTGGACGTCGGGCGAGCCGTAGGGCCAGGCCAGCATGAAGACGTTGGCGAGGGCGTAGTCCGCGCCGTCCTTGTAGGTGAGGGTGGAGCCATTGCGTTCGGTGTCCCAGTTGTCGATGAACACCCCGGCCTGCGCGCTCGGCACATATCCCCAGGCCTCGCCGAAGTTCTTCAGCTCGGCGAGCTTCTCGCCGGTGAAGACCCGCTTGAGGTCGCGTCCGTACCGGAACTCCTGGACGTCGCCGTTGCCCAGGTACTCGGAGGGCTGGACAGCCTCGCCCGCGCCGTAGATGACCTCCTGCTTGAGGTAGACGCCGGGGTTGGTGAGCTGCGCCTTGATGGCCGCTATGTCCTCGGCGGCGATGTGCTTGGCGGCGTCGATGCGCAGCCCGTCGACGCCGAGCGAGAGGAGGTCGTTGAGGTACTGGGCGATCCGGGTGCGGACGTACGGCTCGTTGGTGTCGAGGTCGGCGAGCCCGACCAGCTCGCAGTGCTGCACGTTCCAGCGGTCGGCGTAGTTGGTGACCTGGCTGGTGCAGTCGTCCATGTCGGCGGACTGGTATGTGCCCGGGTAGTTGTACTTGGTGTACGGGGAGCCCCCGGTGCCGGTGCCGGAGCCGGCGGCCATGTGATTGATGACGGCGTCGGCGACGACCTTCACGCCGGCCGCGTGACAGGTGGCGACCATGTGCTGGAAGGACGCGCGGTCCCCGAGGCGGCCGGCGATCTTGTAGCTGACGGGCTGGTACGACGTCCACCACTGGCTGCCCTGGATGTGCTCGGTGGCGGGTGACACCTCGACGTAGCCGTAACCGGCCGGGCCGAGGGTGGAGGTGCACTCCTGGGCGACCGAGTCGTAGCGCCACTCGAAGAGTTCGGCGGTGACGTCCCGGTCACCGGGGGCCGATGCGGCGGCGGTGGGGACGCCGGGCGCGGCCAGGAAGACCGCGGCGGCGGCCGTGGTGAGGGCGAGGGCTGACGCCGTTCTGCGTTTCCTGCGGGGGGAGTTCATGGGGGCGGATCCTCCTGCGGCTCGGGGAGGTCTCTCAGTGGGGATTGCATGTTCTTGCTGCAAGACTGAAAGCGCTTCTGAGCAGGTGACCGTAGGAGGGAGGGAAGGGCCAGGTCAACGGTTTGGGCAGAATCCGGAAACGGGAGGTTGCCGTTCTGTAAGAAGTTTCACGTACCTAGGGGCCCAGCAGGGACGGAATGCGGGGCTCCGCGGGGCCCGTTCAGGCGGGTCCCCGGCCTCGGACACGGACGACCTGTCGGGGGAAGCCGCACGGGTGCCGGCGGGGTGCGGCGCCTCACCGCCCGGTGGGCGGTCCACGGACGGGCGGGCCGGGGACGCGTGCAGCGAGCCGAGCAGGCCGAGCGCCTGGGCGCTGGGGCTGCCGGGTTCGGCCTGGTAGACGACGAGTTGCTGGCCCGGAGCGTCCCGTACGTCGAACGCCTGGTAGGTGAGGGTGAGCGGTCCGACGTCCGGGTGGAGCAACTGCTTGGCGTCCTGGGTCTTGCCCTGCACCTCGTGGGCGTTCCACAGGCGGGTGAACTCCGCGCTGTGTTCGGTCAGGACACCGACGACCTCCCGCAGGCGCGGCTGGTCCGGGTCGAGGCCCGCCGTCAGCCGCAGATGGCCCACGACCGCCCGCGCCGTGCGGTCCCATGCGGCGTAGAACGGCCGGCCCGCCGGGTCGAGGAAGGCCATCCGGGCCAGGTTGTCGGCGCGGGCGAAGGGGGCGTGCAGCGCCTCGGCCAGGGCGTTGCACCCCAGGATGTCCAGGGCGCCGTTGACGACGAACGCCGGGGCGCCCGGATACGCGTCCATCAGCCGGCTCAGCGCCGGGCCGACGCGGTCCGTGGTGGGGGTGATCCGACGGCCCGGGGTGGTCCCGGCCAGCCGGTGCAGATGCGTACGGGCGTCGGGGCCGAGACGGAAGGCGTCGGCGAGCGCGTCGAGTACGGGCGCCGAGGGGTGCCGCTCGCGGCCCTGTTCCAGGCGGGTGTAGTAATCCACGTTCACCCCGGCGAGCACGGCGACCTCTTCGCGGCGCAGCCCGGCGACCCTGCGCACGCCGTGGCTCACCATGCCGACGTCCTGCGGCCGTACACGGGCCCTGCGGGCGCGCAGGAACTCTCCCAAGCGGTTGTCGATCATGCCGCTCAGGCTAGGCGCGGACGCGGCCCGCCGCCTGGGTGTGGTGCACCCGGGCAGCGTTCGCCCTGGTCGGCGGTGTGCGGGCCGCCCAGACTCGGTGGGGCAGAGGGACGGGCCGGCACGCCCGTCAACGGCCTCACAAGCAAGGGGAATTGGCGTGACAGGGACGACAGCAGGGCTGGCGGCAGGGATCGGCACAGGGGCCGGGAGCGGGCCCGGGAACACGGCCGGGGCGGCCAAGGTCGTCGCCATCACCGGGGCGAGCAGCGGGATCGGGGAGGCGACCGCGCGACGGCTCGCCGCCGACGGCCACCGGCTGGTCCTCGGGGCGCGGCGCACCGGCCGGCTCGACGCGCTGGCCCAGGAGATCACCGCCGCGGGCGGTACCGCGGTCCACCGGGGGCTCGACGTCACGGACGCCGACGACGTCCGTGCGTTCATCGCCTTCGCCCGCGAGCGCTACGGCCGGCTCGACGTGCTCGTCAACAACGCCGGCGTGATGCCGCTGGCACCGCTGGAGGCGCTCAGGACCGATGAGTGGGACCGGATGATCGACGTCAACGTGCGCGGGGTGCTGCACGGCATCGCGGCCGCGCTGCCCATGATGCGCGCCCGGGGCGGCGGGCACATCGTTAACATCGCGTCCGTCGGCGCGTACGAGGTCTCGCCCACCGCAGCCGTGTACTGCGCCACCAAGTTCGCGGTGCGGGCGATCTCCGAGGGGCTGCGCCAGGAGTCCGCGGGCGACATTCGCGTCACCCTCGTCTCCCCCGGCGTGACCGAGTCCGAACTCGCCGACGGGATGGGCGATCCCGCGGCCCGGGAGGCGATGAAGGCCTACCGCGCCGTGGCGCTCCCCGCGTCCGCCATCGCCGGCGCGATCGCCTACGCCGTGGCGCAGCCGGCCGAGGTCGATGTCAACGAGATCGTCGTCCGTCCCGCCGCGAGCGCCCAGTGACCATCGAAGGAAGCGCCATGCCCGACCCCCGTGCCGCCTGCCCCGAAGGCACCGCGACTCCCTACTCCATGGGCGGGCCCTACGACTGGGAGTTCCGCCGGGGTCCGGACGGCTGGCTCCTGACCCGCCAGCGGCTCGCCGTGTGGTGGAGCGACGGCGCGGACACGCAGCGGGCCTTCGCCTGAGGCCGTGGCCTGGCCCGGCTCGGCCTGGCCCGGCTCGGCCTGGCCGCAGGGCCTGGCCCGGCTCGGCCTGGCCGCAGACGGTCGTCCAGCCACCAACCGCCGCCTACCCGCGTCCCCGTACGGCCGCCGTCGACGCCCGTACCACCAGCTCCGGCTGGAAGACGAACTCCGTGCGCTGGACGGGCGTTCCGGCGATCTCCTCCAGGAGGGCGGAGACCGCGGCGGTCGCCATCGCCTGCACCGGCTGGCGCACCGTGGTCAGGGGCGGGTCGGTGAAGGCGATGAGCTGCGAGTCGTCGAAGCCCACCACCGAGACGTCGCACGGCACGTGCAGTCCGCGTTCCCGCGCGGCACGCACCACCCCGAGCGCCATCATGTCGCTGCCGCAGACGATGCCCGTGCAGCCCTGGTCGAGCAGCGCGCCCGCGGCGACCTGGCCGCCCTCCACGCTGTACAGCGTGGGCCGTACGTACGCGGCGGCCTCCTCGGCGCGCAGGCCGAGCCGCTCGCCCAGCGCAGCCGTGAACCCCTCGGTCTTGCGGCGCGACGGCACATACCGCGACGGGCCGATCGCGAGCCCGACGCGGGTGTGTCCGAGGTCGGCGAGGTGACCCACCGCCATGCGCATCGCCGCATGGTCGTCGGGTGAGACGAACGGGCCGCGCAGCGCGTCGTTGTAGCCATTCACCAGGACGTACGGGACCCCCCGCTCGGCCAGCGCAAGATAGCGGGCCGGGTCGGTGGAGGTGTCGGCATGCAGCCCCGAAAGGAACACGATGCCGTTGACGCCGCGCTCCTCCAACTGCTCGACCAGCTCGTCCTCCGTTGCCCCGCCCGGGAGTTGGGTGCACAGGACCGGGGTGTAGCCGTGCCCGGCCAGGACCTGCTCCACCGCCTGGGCGAAGGCGGGGAAGATGGGGTTGGTCAGCTCGGGGGTGACCAGGCCGATCAGTCCGGCGCTGCGGCGGCGCAGCCGGGCGGGGCGCTCGCGGCCCAGGACGTCGAGGGCGGCGAGCACCCGCTGCCGGGTCGGGTCGGCGACTCCGGGCTTCCCGTTGAGCACGCGGCTGACGGTGGCCTCGCTGACGGCGGCCTGGGCCGCGATGTCGGCGAGGCGCGGCCCGCCCGGCTGCGCGGCTTGGCTCACACCGTCCACCACACCGTCGTGTCACCGGGCAGTTCGAACCGGTCGCCGTCGACGGCGAAGGGGCCGCTGGCCAGGACGGCGCGGCCGGGCACCGGCAGCGAGACCAGCCGTCCCGTCAGGTTGACCGTGCACACGAAACCGTCACGGGCGAAGGCGAGCACGCCTTCCGGCGCATCCAGCCACCGCAGGTCGTCGCCGGCGCCGAGGCCCGGGTGGGCGCGGCGGGCGGCGATGGCACGGCGGTACAGCTCAAGGGTGGAGTCGGCGTCACCGGTCTGCGCCTCGACGCTGAGCCCGGCCCAGGAGTCGGGCTGCGGAAGCCAACTGCCGCCGCTGCCGAACCCGTACGAGCTGCCCTCGACGGTCCACGGGATCGGCACGCGGCAGCCGTCGCGGAAGCCGTCCTGTCCCGCGGCGCGCAGGAACGACGGGTCCTGGCGGACCTCGTCGGGCAGGTCGGTGACGTCGGGAAGGCCGAGCTCCTCACCCTGGTAGACGTAGGCGGAGCCGGGCAGCGCCAGCATCAGCAGGGTGGCCGCGCGCGCCCGGCGCAGTCCGAGTTCGCGGTCGCCCGGGGTGCGCAGCTGGGTGCCGAGGCCGGGCGGGTTGGCGAAGCGGGTGGTGTGCCGGGTGACATCGTGGTTGGACAGGACCCAGGTGGCGGGGGCACCGACCGGGCGCATCGCGGCGAGCGAGACGTCGATGACCTCACGCAGCGCCGCCGCGTCCCAAGGGGAGCCCAGATACTGGAAGTTGAAGGCCTGGTGGAGTTCGTCGGGGCGTACGTAGTTGGCGGTGCGCTCGACCGTGGGGGTCCATGCCTCGGCGACGGCTATGCGCTCGCCGTCGTACTCGTCGAGGATGGTCCGCCAGGAGCGGTAGATCTCGTGCACGCCGTCCTGGTCGAAGAACGGCATCACGTCGTGGCCGAGCAGCTTGAGCTGGTCGCCGCCGCCGATGTCGGGCAGCCCCGGCGCCTTGACCAGGCCGTGGGCGACGTCGACGCGGAACCCGTCGACGCCCATGTCGAGCCAGAACCGCAGAATGGAACGGAACTCGTCGGCGACGGCCGGGTGGTCCCAGTTGAGGTCGGGCTGCTCGGGGGCGAACAGATGGAGGTACCACTCTCCCCCAGCCTCCGGCCGGGAGGTGCCCCCATCGCCTGACGGCGCCTCGGTACGGGTCCAGGCGGGTCCGCCGAAGATGGACTCCCAGTCGTTGGGCGGGAGTTGACCACTCTCGCCCTTACCGGGGCGGAAGTGGTAGCGGGCGCGCAGGGGCGAGCCGGGGCCTTCCTCCAGGGCACGCTTGAACCACTCGTGCTGGTCGGAGGAGTGGTTGGGCACGAGGTCCACGATGATGCGCAGGCCCAGCTCATGGGCGTCGCGGATCAGCGCGTCGGCGTCGAGCAGGGTGCCGAACATCGGGTCGATGGCCCGGTAGTCGGCGACGTCGTAGCCGGCGTCGGCCTGCGGCGAGGCGTAGAACGGCGAGAGCCAGACGGCGTCGACGCCGAGATCGCGCAGGTACGGCAGGCGGCTGCGCACGCCTTCGAGGTCGCCCATGCCGTCGCCGTTGGCGTCGGCGAAGCTGCGCGGATAGACCTGGTAGATCACGGCGTCCCGCCACCACTGGGTGCTGGTGGTCTGGGGGCGGGGGGCAGCGATGTGCTGGGTCATGTCGTCCTAACGGGGTCTGGGGGTAAGGAAGCCCCCTAGATACCTGGTGCTTGCTGAGCCGGAGCGGAGTCCGGCTCAGCCCTTGGTGGCGCCTGCGGTCATGCCGGTGACGAGGTGCTTCTGCACCAGGTAGAAGATGACGGAGACCGGGATCGCGATGAGTACGGCGGTCGCGGCCATGTAGTTCCACTGGGCGTCGTGCTGGCTGACGAAGCTGGAAAGGCCCACGGCGAGCGTGTACTTGCTGTCGTCGAGCATGAAGGTGGACGCGAACGCCACCTCGCCCCACGCGGTGAGGCAGGTGTAGAACGCGGCGACCGCCAGGCCCGGCCGGGCGAGCGGCAGGATCAGCCGGAAGAAGGTACCGAACGGGGAGAGGCCGTCGACCCGGCCCGCCTCGTCGATCTCGAACGGGATGGTGTCGAAGTACCCCTTGAGCATCCACGCGCAGTACGGCACCGCGGTGGAGCAGTACACGAGGATCAGCCCGCCGTAGGTGTCGATGAGACCCATGTCGCCGAGGATCTGGTACATCGGCACGATCAGCACGGCGATCGGGAACATCTGGGTGACGAGCAGCACCCACATCAGCTTCTTGTAGCCGGGAAAGCGCATCCGGGAGACGGCGTAGCCGGTGGTGGCCGCGAACATCACGCCGATGACGCAGGTCAGGACGGCGATCAGGGCGGTGTTGCCGAGCCAGGTGAAGAACTTGGTGTGCTCGGTGACGAACGCGTAGTTGGAGAAGGACAGCTTGGACCAGATGCGGCCCGGGTGCAGATAGTCGTCCTTGTCGGGGCCGAGCGAGACGAAGACGAGCCAGGCGATCGGGAAGAGCGCGACGAGGCTGGCGAGGCACAGCGCGAGGTGCGACAGGACGGCGGTGCGGCGCCGGCCGTGGTCCCGGGAGACGACCTTGGTAGCCATGGGGGCATCAGACCTGTTCATTGCGGGCCAGCCAGCGACGGTAGAAGGAGGAGAAGACGATGAGGATGGAGAGCAGCAGCACGCCGTAGGTGGCGGACTGCGCGAAGTCGCGGGGCTGCTGCCCGAAGCCGAGCCGGTAGGCCCAGGTGACGAGGATCTGGGCGTCGGGGGCGCCGCCGTTGCCGAACAGCAGGTAGATGATCACGAACTGGTTGAAGGTCCAGATGATGCCGAGCAGCACCACCGTGGCGCTGACGGGGCGCAGGCCCGGCAGGGTGACGTGGCGGAAGCGCTGCCAGGCGCTCGCGCCGTCCATCTCGGCGGCCTCGTACAGCTCGGCGGGGATCGTCTGGAGGCCGCCGAGCAGCGACACCATCATGAAGGGCACGCCGACCCAGGTGTTGACGAGGATCGCGGCGAGCTGCTGGAAGTGCGGCTGCTCAAGCCACTGGGGCTGCGGCAGGTGGAACGTGCCGAGCAGGCTGTTGACGACTCCGGAGTCGCTGAGCATCAGGCGCCAGGAGAAGACGGTGACGAAGGTGGGCACCGCCCACGGCAGGATCAGCATCATCCGGTAGAAGGTGCGGCCGCGCAGCTTCTGGTTGAGCAGCAGGGCGAGCACCAGGCCGATGGTGTAGTGCAGCGTCACACAGGCGATGGTCCACACCACCGTCCAGATGAAGTGCGACCAGAACCGGTCCCAGGCGGTGGGGCCCCACAGGATGTCCGCGTAGTTGTGCAGCCCGACGAACTCGTAGGTGCCCGCGATGTGGTTGGCGCCGATGGTGCGCGCCGAGTTGAGGCTGTTGGCGTCGGTGAGCGTGTAGTAGATGCCCTGGACCAGCGGATAGAGCACCAGGACGCCGAGCACGACGACGATTGGCGCGACCATCGCGTACGCGTACCAGTGCTTCTGCCAGGACCGCCTGAGGCGCTCCCGCGGCCCCGGGCGCACCGTGGTCGCGCTCGTGGGGGCCGCGCCATCGACGGCAACGGTCATCTCGACACCTTTTCCGGGAAGTTCGGCGGACGTGCGTACCGCCGGGCCGTCCCCCGGGGGGAACGGCCCGGCGGCGGGGCTCACTTGGTGAAGTCGGGAACCAGCTTGGCCATGTCCTGCTGAAGGCTCTTGGTGGCGTCGGCGACCGACTCCTTGCCGTCCGCGACCTTCGGCAGGGTGGTGTCCATCGGCGTCCACAGCGAGCTGTACTCGGGCAGCTCGGGCCGCGGCTGGGCGGCGCCGAGGACGCTCTGGAAGCCGGCGATGCCCGGGTCGGCCTTGACCTGCGCGGTGTAGGCGTCCTCGCGGGTGGGGAGCGTGGAGTTCTTCAGTGCGATGGTCTCCTGGCTCTTGGCCGAGGTCATGTAGTTGACGAACGTCATCGCGGCGGCCGTGTGCGCCTTGTCGGAGCCCGCGTACACGGACAGGTTGTGGCCGCCGGTCGGGGCGCCCGCCTTGCCCGCGGAGCCCGCCGGGACGGTGGCGATGCCGAGGTTGGCCTTGTCCTTGAACGCGGAGCCCTTGTAGAAGTTGGTGATCTCCCACGGGCCCTGGACGATCGCGGCGACCTTGCCGTTCACGAAGGCGTCCTGGATGTGGGCGTACGCGTCGGCGGTGACATCCGCCTTGTGCAGGCCGGGGCCGTCGAACAGGCCCTTCCAGGCCTCAAGGCCCTTGACCGCGGGGGCACTTGCGATGGTGACCTTCTTGGCCGCGGTGTCCACGGTGTCGGTGCCCTCGCCGTACAGGAACGGCTGGGCGTAGTACCCGGCGGTGGAGCCCCAGTAGCCGTCGACGCCGGCCTTCTCCTTGACGAGCGCGGCGTCCGCCTTCAGCTCGCCCCAGGTGGCGGGTGCCTTGGTGATGCCGGCCTTGGCGAAGAGGGCCTTGTTGTAGACGAGGGCCAGGGTGTCGGTGACCAGCGGAACGCCGTACGTCTTGCCCTGGAACTGGGCCTGCTTGATCAGGTTGGGCCGGAACTTGGCCTGGTCGGCGAGGGCCTCGGTGCCGTCGAGCGGCACGAAGTAGCCCTTCTTCGCGAAGGCGGGCGTCCAGCCGACCTCGGCGCGCAGCACGTCCGGGGCGCCCTTGGCGCCGGCGGCGGTGTCGAACTTGTTCTGCGCCTGGTCGAACGGCACGTTGACGTACTTGACCTTGATCTTGGGGTTCGCCTTCTCGAACTCCGTGACCAGCGCCTGGTACGTGGGGGCCTCGTTCGTGGCGTTCGAGGTGTCCCACCAGGTGATGGTGACGGGGCCGTCCGCCGTGCCGCCGTCACTGTCGCTGCCACCGCAGGCCGTCGCCGCGAGAGCGAGGGCCGCCGCGATCGCGGTGGCCGCTATGCCACGTCGCATGAGAACTCCTTCACTGGGTGCCGTTCCAATCACGGCGCCGGATCGCCAGGAACGTAACAAGGATGAAAGGAGACCGAAAGACCTTGCGAAGAATTTCTGCAAGGGCGGTCGATCGTTACGCCGGCGTGTCCGCACGGTTGCCGTTGTGCGCCTTGTCAAAGGGGGTGCGGCAGGTCCATGCGCCCCCATCGGGCGCCTGCAAAGCTTCCGCAAGGCCTTGCAAGGCTGTTACTTTCGAGAGGCCATCGGCGTTGATCCCGCCGGCCCGTAGGCCCAGGATTTTCGAAGGGGACCCCCCATGACGCAGGAGCTGACGACACCCGCCGTCGCCCAGGACCAGACCGGCCGGGCCGGCGGCTGGTGGCGCGACGCGGTGATCTACCAGGTGTACGTGCGTTCCTTTGCCGACGGGGACGGCGACGGGGTGGGGGACCTGCCCGGCATCACGCGCCGGCTGCCGTATGTGAAGGAGCTGGGCGCGGACGCGGTCTGGCTCACCCCCTTCTACGCCTCCCCGCAGGCCGACGGCGGCTACGACGTGGCCGACTACCGCAGCGTCGATCCCCTCTTCGGCTCGCTGTCCGACGCGGACGACCTGGTGCGTGAGGCCCACCGCCTCGGCTTGCGGATCATCGTCGACGTCGTGCCCAACCACACCAGCGACCAGCACACCTGGTTCCGCGACGCGCTGGCCGGCGGCCCCGCCCGCGAGCGCTACCACTTCCGCCCCGGCAGGGGCGCCGACGGTCAACTCCCGCCCAACGACTGGGAGTCGGTCTTCGGCGGCCCCGCCTGGACGCGGGTCACCGACGGCGACTGGTACCTCCACCTCTTCGCGCCCGAACAGCCCGACCTGAACTGGGACCACCCCGAGGTGCGCGCCGAGTTCGACTCGGTGCTCCGCTTCTGGCTCGACCTCGGCGTCGACGGCTTCCGCATCGACGTCGCCCACGGCATGGTCAAGGCGGCAGGCCTGCCCGACATCGGCGCGAGCGAGCAGGCCAAGCTCATCGGCAGCCAGGTGCTCCCCTTCTTCGACCAGGACGGCGTCCACGAGATCCACCGCGGCTGGCGCGAACTGCTCGACAGCTATGACGGTGAGCGCATCGCCGTCGCCGAGGCCTGGGCCCCCTCACCCGAGCGGCTCGCCCTGTACGTACGCCCCGACGAGCTGCACCAGGCCTTCAACTTCCAGTTCCTGACCTGCCCTTGGGACGGCGAGCGGATGCGCGCCACGGTCGACGCCTCGCTCGCCGCCACCGCCGCGGTCGGCGCCCCCACCACCTGGGTGCTCTCCAACCACGACGTCGTACGCCATGTCACCCGCTACGGCGACGGCGAACAGGGCCTGCGCCGGGCCCGCGCGGCCACCCTGTTCACCCTGGCCCTGCCCGGCTCCGCCTACCTCTACCAGGGCGAGGAGCTCGGCCTGCCCGAGGTCACCGACCTGCCCGACGAGGTGCGCCAGGACCCCGCCTTCCACCGCGCGTCCGGCCAGGACGGCTTCCGTGACGGCTGCCGCGTACCGCTGCCATGGACGGCGGAGGGCCCGTCGTACGGATTCGGCGGCGCCGCGCCCTGGCTGCCGCAGCCGGCGTCCTGGCGCGGCCTGAGCGTCGCCTCCCAGTCCGGCGACCCGCACTCCACCCTGGAGCTCTACCGCGCGGCGCTCGCCCTGCGCCGCGAACTGCCGGGCCTCGGCGACGGCACGATGAGCTGGCTCCCCGCGCCCGCCGGTGTCCTCGCCTTCACCCGCCCGGGCTTCGTCTGCACCCTGAACACGCTGCCCGACGAGGTCCAACTGCCCCTGCCCGGAAGGCCGTTGCTCACCAGTGCCGCCGTCGAGTTCGACGACGAGAGGGCCGTGCTGCCGGGCGAATCCGCCGTCTGGTGGGCAATCTGACGTGCGACCGGTACAGTCCAATCCCGTGACCGCACGGCTCGCCGACATCGCAGCCCAGGCGGGGGTCAGCGAAGCCACAGTCAGCCGCGTGCTCAACGGCAAGCCCGGTGTGGCCGCGGGCACCCGCGAATCCGTTCTCGCCGCACTCGACGTGCTGGGCTATGAGCGGCCCGTACGTCTGCGCCGGCGCAGCGCGGGGCTCGTCGGCCTGATAACGCCGGAGCTGGAGAACCCGATCTTCCCCGCGCTCGCCCAGGTCATCGGCCAGTCGCTGACGCGGCAGGGCTACACCCCGGTGCTCGCGACGCAGACCCCGGGCGGCTCCACCGAGGACGAGCTGACCGAGATGCTGGTGGATCGGGGCGTCTCCGGGATCATCTTCGTCTCCGGGTTGCACGCCGACACCACCGCCGACATGGAGCGATACGAGCAGTTGCGCGCCCAGGGTGTCCCGTACGTCCTGGTGGACGGCTTCTCGCCGAAGGTGCAGGCGCCGTTCATCTCGCCCGACGACCGGGCCGCGATGCGGCTCGCGGTGACGCATCTCGCGGCGCTCGGTCACACCAGGATCGGCCTGGCCGTCGGCCCCAAGCGGTTCGTGCCGGTCCTGCGCAAGATCGAGGGGTTCACGGCCGGCATGCAGGACCGGCTCGGCCTGAGCCTCGCCGAGGCGGAGTCCCTGATCCAGCACTCGCTCTACACCCTGGAGGGCGGCCAGGCGGCCGCCTCCGCGCTGATCGCCCAGGGCTGCACCGCGGTCGTGTGCGCCAGCGACATGATGGCGCTCGGCGCGATCAGGGCCGCCCGCCAGGCCGGCCTCGACGTTCCGCGCGATGTCTCTGTGGTGGGGTTCGACGACTCTCCGTTGATAGCGTTCACCGACCCACCGCTCACCACGATCCGCAAGCCGGTGACGGCGATGGGCCAGGCCGCCGTCCGTGCCCTGCTCGAAGAGGTCGGCGGCACCCCCGCGCCGCACAGCGAATTCGTCTTCATGCCGGAGCTGGTCGTCCGCGGTTCAACCTCCGGCGTCCGTCCGCACGCCGCCTCGTGACCCCGAGCCCTGTCGGGGACGCATCGTCCTCTGGGAGTACCGGGTGCGAACCGAACCCGACCGGAGGATGATCGGCGGGGGGTATGTGCATCTGGCAGACTCTCTTCCCATGGGTGACATGACCGTGAAGACTCTGGAAGGCCGGACGGCCGCTCCAATCAAGGGACCGTCGGCCTCACCCACGACCAACGAACCCGGACGAAATGGATTTACCGCCCGGGTGCGCAGTCTGCGCCGTCCGCGCCGGCCACGCATCTGGTTCGAAATCCTTCTGATCGCGGTGAGTTACTGGGTGTACTCGCTGATCCGCAACGCCGTGCCCGAGCAGAAGGCGCAGGCGCTCAGGAACGCGGACTGGATCTGGAGCGTCGAGCACCATCTGGGCATCGCGGTGGAGCAGTCGGTCAACCATGCGGTGAACTCGGTGACATGGCTCATCGTCGGCATGAACTACTACTACGCGACACTGCACTTCATCATCACCATCGGTGTTCTGGTGTGGCTGTTCCGTAGTCACCCCGGCCGCTACGCGGCGTCCCGCCTGGTGCTCTTCGCGACGACGGGCGTGGCCCTGGTCGGCTACTTCTTCGCGCCGCTCGCGCCGCCCCGCCTGATGAACGGCGGCGGGTTCATCGACACCGTCCTGGTCCACCACACCTGGGGCTCGATGGCCTCGGGCGACCTGAAGAACATGTCGAACCAGTACGCGGCGATGCCGTCCATGCACATCGGGTGGTCGACCTGGTGCGGCCTGACGATCTTCGCGCTCGCGTCAGCGCCGTGGGCGAAGATCCTGGGTCTGCTCTACCCCATGGCCACGCTGGTGGTGATCGTCTCCACGGCGAACCACTTCTGGCTCGACGCGGTGGGGGGGCTGCTCTGCCTCACCTTCGGCCTCGTGGTCTCGCGCACGTGGTACGGGGCGCTGCCGCACCATCTCCCTCAGCGGGTCCGCGCCTCGGCCCCCCGCCGCCGCACCCACGAACCGGCCCGTCCGTAGCCCCGCGTCCCTGACTCCGCCTTCGGGCGCGGGCCCGGTGGGGGCTGGTCGCGCAGTTCCCCGCGGCCCTGGTGGGTCGCCCTTGGCAGGGTGCCCAGCAGAGTCATTCCCAGCCTGTCATGGGGCCCCCTGGCCCTTGAGGCCTTGGGGGAGATTGAGGACGAGCGCCCTCAAGGCGCGGCCGGGGTCTGGGGCGGAGCCCCAGCAACCCGCTTTCGTCCGCGGACCGTGCTCGCGTCTCGCGCAGTTCCCCGCGCCCCTTAACTACTCGGTGCGGGCCCGCATGGGCATACTCAGCCTGTCCGGCGTTTGAGGACGAGCGCCCTCAAGGCGCGAACCGGGGTCTGGGGCGGAGCCCCGGGGAGCTGGGTGCCAACCCCGCCGAACGTCAGACGTGGGCGCCGTAGAAGCGCTCCTCCACAACCCCCCGCGCCCTGCGCGTAAGGCGGCGGTAGTCCTCCAGCATGTCCCCGACATGCCCCGGCTCGTACCCAAGGTAACGGCCCACCGCCGCAAGCTCACGCCCGTCGGAGGGAAACGTGTCCCCGGCCCGCCCCCGCACCAGCATGACCCCGTTGCGCACCCGCGTCGCCAGCACCCACGCCTCGTCCAGTATCGACGCGGACTCGGTGTCGATGAGCCCCGCCGCGTGCGCCGCGGCCAGCGCCTCGCGGGTGCGGGTGGTGCGCAGGCCCGGCAGCTCCCAGCCGTGCCGCATCTGCAACAGCTGGACGGTCCACTCGACGTCGGAGAGACCACCGCGGCCGAGTTTCGCGTGCAGCGTGGGGTCGGCGCCGCGCGGCATCCGCTCGGACTCCATCCGGGCCTTGAGCCGGCGGATCTCGCGCACCGCGTCGTCGCTGAGCCCGTCAACCGGATACCGCAGCGGGTCGATCAGCTCGATGAAACGGGCCCCGAGCTCCGCGTCACCCGCCATCACCTCGGCACGCAACAGCGCCTGGCTCTCCCACACCAGCGACCAGCGACGGTAGTACGCCTCGTACGACTTCAGGGTGCGGACCATCGGCCCGGACTTGCCCTCCGGACGCAGATCGGCATCGATCATCAACGGCGGGTCGGCGGCGGGGAGTTGGAGGAGGCGGCGCATCTCGGAGACGATCCGGTTGGCGGCCCGCGCCGCGTCCTGCTCGTCGACGCCCTCGCGGGGCTCGTGCACGAACAGGACGTCCGCGTCGGAGCCGTAGCTCAGCTCGTGGCCGCCGAAGCGGCCCATGCCGATGACGGTGAAGCGGGTCGGCAGGGTGTCGCCCCACTCGGCGCGCACCGCGGCGCGCAGCGCGCCCGCGATGGTGGCCGCGTTGAGGTCGGTGACCGCGCCGCCGACCCGGTCGACGAGGGCGCCCGGGTCCTCCTCGGCGGGGCTGTCCTCGGTCCCGTACGAGCCGATGAGGTCGCCCGCGGTGGTGCGGAACAGCTCGCGCCTGCGGACCCCGCGGACCGAGGCGACCGCGCCCTCCGCGGTCTCGGCCCGGCCGACCGCGGCCATGATCTCCTGTTCGAGGTGGTCGCGGCCGCGCGGTGCGAGCCCGTCCGGGTCGCCCAGGATGGCCACCGCTTCGGGGGCGCGAAGGAGCAGATCCGGGGCGAGCCGGCCGGCCGACAGGACTCGGGCCAGGTTCTCCGCCGCCGCGCCCTCGTCCCGCAGCAGCCGCAGGTACCAGGGGGTCTTGCCGAGCGCGTCGGAGACCTTGCGGAAGCCGAGGAGTCCGGCGTCGGGGTCGGCGGAGTCCGCGAACCAGCCCAACAGGACGGGCAGCAGGGTGCGTTGGATGGCCGCCTTGCGGCTCACGCCCGAGCTGAGGGCCTCCAGGTGGCGCAGGGCGGCGGCCGGGTCGGCGTAGCCGAGCGCTTCGAGGCGGTGCGCGGCGGCGCGCGGACTGAGCCGGATCTCGCCGGGGGCGAGCTGGGCGACGGCGTCCAGGAGCGGACGGTAGAAGAGCTTCTCGTGCAGGCGGCGCACGACCGAGGCGTGCCGCTTCCACTCCTTGTGGAGGCTTGCGACGGGCTCGGTACGCAGGCCGAGCGAGCGGCCGAGCCGGCGCAGATCGGCTTCGTCCTCCGGCACGAGGTGGGTGCGGCGCAGCCGGTGGAGCTGGATGCGGTGCTCCATGGCACGCAGGAAGCGGTACGCCTCGTCGAGCTGGGCGGCGTCGGCGCGGCCCACGTAGCCGCCGGCGGCGAGCGCCGCGAGGGCGTCGAGAGTGGTGCCGCTGTGCAGGGTGGCGTCGCTGCGGCCGTGCACCAACTGCAGGAGCTGGACGGCGAATTCGACGTCGCGCAGACCGCCGGGGCCGAGCTTCAGCTCGCGCTCGACCTGGGCGGCGGGGATGTTGTCGACGACCCTGCGCCGCATCTTCTGCACGTCGGCGACGAAGTTGTCCCGCTCGGCGGCCTGCCACACCAGGGGGGCCACGGCCTCGACGTAGTCCTGGCCGAGTTCGACGTCGCCGGCGACCGGGCGGGCCTTGAGCAGGGCCTGGAACTCCCAGGTCTTGGCCCAGCGCTGGTAGTAGGCGAGGTGGCTGGAGAGCGTCCGTACGAGCGGGCCGTTGCGGCCCTCGGGGCGCAGGTTTGCATCGACGGGCCAGATCACGCCCTCGACGGTGGTCTCCGAGCAGATCCGCATGAGGTGCGCGGCGAGCCGGCCGGCGGCCTGCATGGCCTTGCCCTCGTCGAAGCCGTCGACGGCCTCGGCCACGAAGATGACGTCGACGTCGGAGACGTAGTTGAGCTCGTGTCCGCCGCACTTGCCCATCGCGATCACCGCGAGCCGGCACTGGTCGGCGTCGGCGGGGGCGGCGGTGCTCGCGATGGCGAGGGCGGCGCGCAGGGTGGCGGTGGCGAGGTCGGCGAGCTCGGCGGCGGCCTGGGCCACATCGGTGGTGCCGCACACGTCGCGGGCCGCTATGGCGAGCAGGCAGCGCCGGTAGGCGACGCGCAGGGCCACGGGGTCGGTGGCTTCGGCCAGGCCCCGCTCGAACTCGGCGACGCCGGGGTGCAGGTCCGCGGCCTCGTAGGTGACCAGGGCGTGCCAGTCGTGCGGGTGACGGGCGAGGTGGTCGCCGAGCGCCTCGGACGCGCCGAGCACCCCGAGGAGGCGGTCGCGCAGCGGCTTCGCGGTGACGAGGGTGTCGAGGAGGGCACGGCGCTCGTCGTCGTCCTGCGCCTCGACGATGCGGACCAGGCCGATGAGGGCCAGATCGGGGTCGGCGGTGGCGCCGAGGGCGTCCAGGAGTACGGAGTCGGAGCGGACGGGGGCGAGCTCGGGTGTCTCCAGGAGTCGCTCGGCCGCGGCGAGGTCGGTGAAACCATGTCGCAGCAGCCGTGTGAAGGTACTGCTCCTGCGCCCCGGTACCGGCACGGTCATCTGGCCGCCTCCCACGTCGTACGTATCCCGAGCCTAGCGGGACCCCACCACGCCGGCCCCGCCGAGCCCCCACCACCCCGCGCAGTTCCCTGCGCCCCGACCCCGCTTCCGCCCACGCACCACGCCTCCCCGCGTCTCGCGCCGTTCCCCGCGCCCCTTAGCTACTCGGTGCCGGCCCGCATGGGCATAGTCAGCCCGTCCGGCAATTGAGGACGAGCGCCCTTCAGG
>NZ_JBEZKW010000062.1:0-41072 GCF_040651795.1 Streptomyces sp. NPDC048361 | reverse complement strand
GGCACCACCCCGGGGCCGGGGCGCGGAGAAGCGTGCGCACACTCGCCCACGCCGGGGCGCGCAGAAGCGTGCGGACACCCGCTCGCACCGCGGACTCCGGACCGCACCGGGGCGCGCGCCGGACCTCGCCAACTGCCGTGTCAGGGCGTGTACTTGTAGCCCACGCGGCGCACGGTCTGGATGGCCCCGCGGTGCTCGGCGCCCAGCTTGCGGCGCAGTCGGGCCACATGGACGTCCACGGTGCGGCCGTCGCCGACGTGCCCGTACCCCCACACGGTGCTCACCAGCTGGTCGCGGGTGTGCACCCGGTGCGGATGGGCCACGAGGTGGGCGAGCAGCTCGAACTCCAGGTAGGTGAGGTCGAGTTGCTCGCCGTCCACCTCGGCGGTCCTGCGGACGGTGTCGATCCGCACCCGGGCGTCACCACCCGCCGTGGCGGGCCCGGCCGGCACCGGCGTCAGCGGCTCGGGCGCCGCGGCGAGCACCGGGGGCTGCTGGTCGGCCGGGACGAGTACGAGGTAGCCGATCATCGGCGGACGGCCCGGCAGTGCGGGCAGGGTGTGCTGCGGCGCGGGCAGCCAGGTGGCGCCCGGCGGAAGGAAGTCGAGGACCTGGGCGGCGGCCGGCCGGGCCGTCTCGTCGCGGTCCACGGCCCGCAGGCGATGGCGGCCGAGCGGCAGGGCGGCGGGGGCTTCGGCGGTCGGGAGGGTACGGGTGTTCGCCATGAGGGGTCAGCTCTTTCGCGCGGAGAGTCGTCGGCAGGGGACGTACGTCGGTGCGCGCGGGCCGAAGGCCTGGAGAGGATCGAGGCGTTAGAGGGCCGGCGCGTTCGTCGCGCGGCAACACACCCGGTCGAAGTCGTGGTCCTGGCGGGAGGGCCAGAACGGTTCGAGGTCGCTGCGACCCGTCACGGAGTTCTGGATGCTGGACATGCGCCCATTCAACCAGACGATCCGCCCCGAGCAGCAGTCCCCTCCCACGGACTGGTACGGATCCCTGGCACACCGTGACCGGAACATGTGCGTCCGCGCGGAGTGCGGCGGGAGGTCACCGGGTCGGCGCGGGGATCCCGGACGAACGCCGACAGGGCGCCCACCGCCGCGGCGGGGACGCCCTGTCGAGGCCGGACTCGGCTCAGTGGAGCGAGCGGCGGACGGCTCAGACCTGGCCGGCCTTCTCCAGACCGGTGCAGCAGGTGTCGACGATGAGGCGGGTCACGACGTACGGGTCGACGTTGGCGTTGGGGCGGCGGTCCTCGATGTACCCCTTCTTGTCCACCTCGACCTGCCACGGGATGCGTACCGAGGCGCCGCGGTCCGAGACGCCGTACTTGTACTGGTCCCACGGGGCGGTCTCGTGCAGACCGGTGAGGCGGTCGTCGATGCCGGCGCCGTAGTTCTTGACGTGGTCCATCGGCTTGGAGCCCTCGCCGAGCGCCTCGCACGCGGTGATGATCGCGTCGTAGCCCTCGCGCATCGCCTTGGTGGAGAAGTTGGTGTGCGCGCCCGCGCCGTTCCAGTCACCCTTGACCGGCTTGGGGTCGAGCGTCGCCGACACGTTGAAGTCCTCGGCGGTGCGGTACAGCAGCCAGCGGGCGATCCACAGCTGGTCGGAGACCTCCAGCGGGCCGACGGGGCCGACCTGGAACTCCCACTGGCCGGGCATGACTTCGGCGTTGATGCCGGAGATGCTCAGACCGGCGGCGAGGCAGTGGTCGAGGTGCTGCTCGACGATGTCGCGGCCGAAGATCTCGTCCGATCCGACACCGCAGTAGTAGCCGCCCTGCGCGGCGGGGAAGCCGTTCACGGGGAAGCCGAGCGGGCGGGCACCGTCGAAGAAGGTGTACTCCTGCTCGATGCCGAAGATCGCCTCCTGGTCCGCGAACCGCTCGGCCACGGGGCGCAGCAGGGCGCGGGTGTTGGACGCGTGCGGCGTCCCGTCGATGTCGAAGACCTCGCACAGAACGAGGATGTTCTCGCCGCCGCGGATCGGGTCCGGGCAGGAGAAGACGGGCTTGAGGACCCGGTCCGACGCGTGACCCTCGGCCTGGTTGGTGCTGGACCCGTCGAAGCCCCACAGCGGCAGCCCGTCGACGCCGGCCGGCGAACCGGTCATGATCTTCGTCTTGGAGCGGAGCTTGGCGGTCGGCTCGGTGCCGTCGATCCAGATGTACTCGGCCTTGAACGTCACGGAAGCCATCCTCTGTGGGAGCTGCGGGGTGTCTGCGCGCTGCCACGCTGCGGCGCTGCTGTACGCCCGGCAGCCTCACACCCCGAAATTTCCCGCCCGTTGCCCGTTTGTGAACCCGGTGTTACCTGGGGGGTTTCAGGAGGGCGGAAAAGCCCGCGGCGCGTATCCGCCTCGTCAGTTCCTCCGGCGTCGTCCCGAGCGCCTCGGCGCATCGTCCCAGATGCCAGTCGTGCGCGGCCAGACTCTGCAGCAGATGACCGCGCCGCACCTGGTTCTCGGAGAGGCGGAACGTCTTCAGATACGCCACCCGGCCCTTGCGGTCGGTGATCACCTCGCCGATGTGCTGGGCCGCGCCGCCGCGCTGGAACGGTGGCAGGAAGCGCCACAGGTCGAACCCGCCCATCCGGTGGACGCGGCTGAAGGCGTACGAGGTGTCGTACAGCTCCGCCGCCATCACCTCGTCATGGGCTACGCGCCAGGCCCGCTCCTGGGCTCGCGCCGCGGCGCGCAGATCGGCGACATCGCGCACGTTCCGGTCGTCGATGCGGGCCGTGAACTCCTCGACCGCACGCCCGTACCGCGCGTACTGGTGGATCAGCTCCCCCAACAGGTCCTGGAGCAGGGTGGCGTGCAGCGCCCGGTAGTCCTGTGGATGCGGCACCGCGAACGCGGCGCCCAGCGCGTCCGCCGCGTACACGAGGACCCCGCACTGGCCGGGGTGGATCTCGAACACCCGCAGCGCCTCGGCGAGCCCCGGTACCTCGGCCCCCAGGCAGGCGCTCTCGACGCGCGGCGAGAGCCCGGAGCGCACCGCCTCGCGCGACCAGGTCTCCCACAGGACGGACGGCCCGCCGAAGTGCAGCGCCAGATAGCCCTCGAGGGCCAGGTGCAGCGGCAGGAACCGCAGCCGGCTGCCGGGCCGCCGCTTCGCCAGCCGGTGCAGCGGCATGCGGCTCGGCGGGGCCTCGCCCAGGCTCGTGCCGTACGCGGCGCCGGTGCCCTCGCCCGACCAGTCCGCGACGAAGCCGTGCGGAATGTAGGAGAGGTAGCGGCTGCGCTCGTCCAGGCGCACGATCGACACCTCGTGGTCCTCGACGCCGTACGCCTCCCGGTGCAGCCGCAGCCCCGCCACCGGCTCCGCGCGGAGCAGCGGCACCAGCCGGATACCGCCCCACACCTGGGCGGGCCCGGCGGTCAGGCCGGTCAGGTCGAGCGAGGTCATCGCCGGCCCTTGGTGAAGTCGGCCGTGCGGCGGTCGAGATACGCGGAGAGCTCGGCCGGGCTGGTGCGCCCCTCGGCGAACTCGGCGATCTCCACCAGCGCGGGCAGGTCCTCCGCGTCGCGGATGCCGGCCGTCGGCACCGAGGGCGCGAGGCGGCGCACGTCGAAGCCGTCCGCGTCGTATACGGGATTGAGGTGCACCACCCGGGTGCGCCGGTCCGGGTCGAGGCGGGCGCGCCACACCCGCAGCACCTCGCCGGCCAGGCCCGGCGGCGCGTTGTCCCAGCCGTCGGAGACCACCACGAGCCGGTCCGGGCCGTCCTCCAGCGCGTCCAGGAGGCGGGAGCCGAGCGGGGTCGCGCCCTGCGGCCGCACGAGCAGCGCGTCCGTGCCGCCCGAGGTCCAGCGGCCCCGGTACGCCCCGGCGCCGGCCAGCGCCTCCAGGAGGAAGTGGCAGGCCAGCGCGACCGCGAGGGGGCGGCGGCGCTTCTCGCCCGAGCCGGACGAGGAGTAGCTGTCGTCGAGCACCGCCGAGACACGGCCCCACGTCCGCGCGTGCGGCCCGGCCGCGCGCGCCGCGGCGGCCCGCAGTGCGCCCGTGAGCTCGGCCCGGCGCGTGGCGCGCTCGTCGATGCCGAGCGAGAGGACGAACAGGGCGAGCCGGGTCAGCCCCAGGGTGGCCAGGTCGACGGCGGCCGCCCCGGGCTGGGCCTGAGTGCGCAGCCGTTCCAGCCGGGTGGTGCGGGGCGCGATCCGGTCGAGGAACACCGCGCGCGCCACCCCGTGCCGCGCGGCGAACCCCTCGGCGACCGTGAACGGCAGCTCGTACAGGGCGGCCTGCTCGTAGTGGGCACGGCGGTGGGCGTCAAGCAGTGGGTGCTCGTACCGCGCCCGGCGCCCCGGCCGGAACAGGAAGTCCCCCAACTCATCTTCCCCGTAAGGAAGATGGGCATGGCGGGCCGCCGACTTCAGGCCGGCCCGGTACTTCACCGCGTCGAACGCCGGGTCGGGGCGGGCCGCGAGCCAGTCGCGGAAGATCGCCCGGGTGCGCCGGTTGTTGACCTTCGCGGTCCGCAGCGCGCGCAGCAGCCGGTACACCCGCTGCGGGGGCAGCACCGCAAGACGCGCCGCGATCAGCCGCCCCTCGACGCGCTTGTCCTCGGCGCTCGCCTCGCCCGCGCTCTCCAGGAGGTGGCGCACGATGAGCGCGGCGTTGTGGTCGTTGATGTCCAGGGCGAGCACGGCGGCGTACACCCGGCGGTAGTTGACCCGGACGTAGGCGTGGAGAAATTCGAGGGAGAGCCGCTGCTCGGCCGCGCCCGAGCGGAACTCGCGCTGGCCGGTGGCGGTGACGGCGGCGTTCACGAAGAGGAGCACGTCCTCGGCCGCCACCAGGTCGGCGCGGCTCTCCTGAGCCATGGGATCTCCCGTGCGTGGATGGGGAAGCCGGCCGGGGAATGGGGGCGCGAGCAGCGAAATGTTTGCTGTAGAGGCAAGTCCCGGAAGTCGCGCCGGAGTCCCGCGGCCGGCTCCGAAAACGTAGCAGCCCGCCCCCCTGGTCCCGCCACCGGAATTCCGCCCGGGGCAGACTGGTCCTCATGAACCAGATCGCCCGGACCCCACGCATCGGACTCCTCGGCACCGGCCCCTGGGCCGTCGCCACGCACGCACCGGCGCTCGCCGCGCATCCCGGTGTCGACTTCGCGGGCGTGTGGGGGCGGCGGCCCGAGGCCGCGGCCGCCCTCGCCGACGAGCACGGGGTGACGGTGTACGACGACCCCGACGCGCTGTTCGCGGCGTGCGACGCCGTCGCCTTCGCGCTGCCGCCGGACGTGCAGGCGCCGCTCGCGGTCAGGGCCGCCGCGGCGGGCTGCCATCTGCTCCTGGACAAGCCGGTCGCCACCGATGTGGCCGGGGCCCGCGCGGTGGCGGACGCGGCGGAACGGGCCCAGGTCGCCTCCGTCGTGTTCTTCACGCTGCGCTTCGCGAAGGAGACCGCGGCCTGGGTGGCCCAACAGGCCGCCGCGCAGGGCTGGTTCACCGGGCGGGCGCGGTGGTACGGGTCGCTGTTCACGCCGGGCGCCGAGCAGAGCCCGTACGCCGCGTCGCCCTGGCGGGGTGAGAAGGGCGCGCTCTGGGACGTCGGGCCGCACGCGCTCGCCGTGCTGACCGGCGTGTTCGGCGAGGTGACCGCCCTGACGGCGGCGGGCGGCCCCGGCGACACCGCGCACCTGATCCTGCGCCACGCCTCGGGCGCCTCCAGTACCGCCGACCTCAGCTTCACCGCGCCGCCGGCCGCCGCGGGCGTCGAGGTGGCGCTGCTCGGCGAGGCCGGCGCCGAGGTCATGCCGGACTGGGGCGGCGCGCTCGACGCGTTCGGCGCCGCGATCGACGCACTCCTGGAGGCGGCCCGCACCGGCGTTCCGCACCCGTGCGACGCCCGGTTCGGCGCGCGGATCACCGAGCTGCTCGCCGACGCGGAGGCCCAGCTCGGCCGGGTCTGACGACGAGCTTCCGGGCGGGACGAGCTGCCGGGCGGAAGGCTATGTGCGCTTCAGGGCGTCCCGTACGGCGTCGTCGGTGCGGCCCACCACGGCCGTGCCGTCGTCGGCCGTGATGATCGGGCGCTGAATCAGCTTGGGGTGCTCGGCGAGCGCCGTCACCCAGCGCTCGCGGGCGTCCGCGTCGCGCGGCCAGTCCTTCAGGCCGAGCTCCTTGGCGTCGGCCTCCTGGGTGCGCGTAATGTCCCACGGTTCGAGACCGAGCCGGTCGAGGACGGCCCGGATCTCGTCGGGGGAGGGGACGTCTTCGAGGTAGCGGCGCACCGTGTAGTCGGCGCCCTCCGCGTCCAGCAGACTCACCGCGCTGCGGCACTTCGAACAGGCCGGGTTGATCCAGATCTCCATGCCCGCAAGCGTACTCGTGCCGCACCCTCAAAGCCCGGCCGACCAGGGGCGATTGTCAGTGGGCCCCGGTAAAATCGAAGCAGTAAGTGAGGGTTCCCGACTGCCCAGGAGGATGCCCATGACCGCTGCCGCACTGACCTCGCACGCCCCGAAACAGCTGTCCCTCCAGCCCCTTCGCAAGGTGCCGCTGCCCGCCGGGCGTCCGCGTGTGTGGTACGAGTCGCACAACCGGCGTCTGAAGGCCATGCGCCTGGCCATCGCCCTGCTCGACACGGGAGTGTACCGACCCGAGCAGGCACCCGACCGCACCATACGCACAGTGGCCGCGCTCATCGGCGTCCACCAGCCGTCGGAGACGACCTGCCGGATGGTGCGTGCGCTGATCTACGACGGCCGTTGACCCTCGACGGCCGTTGACCCACGACGGACGGTGGCTTACGACGGCCGTAGACCCTGCGACGGCCGCTGATCCGTGACGGCTGTTCAGCTGTTGGGCCGGCCGGTAGTTGAGTTGTCCCGGTTGGTGAGCTGTAACGGCCGGTGAGCTGTGACGGCCGTCGGCCGTGCGGTCGCCCGGCTCCGGTCATGCCAGCGAGGCGTGGCCGGGGTCCGGGCCGCGCCCGGGCTCACCCCGCCGTCGTCACCGCGTACTGGTCGAGGAGGCGCGCGACCACCTCGTCCACCAACCGGTAGCGCACCACGCGTCCCTCCTTCTCCCCGGCGACCGCCCCGGCGGCCCGCAGCAACCGCAGGGCCTGCGAGACGGCCGGATCGCGCATGCCCGTCGCCACCGCGAGGTCGGAGACGGCGAGCGGGCCCGTCCGGTGCAGGGCGAGCAGCAGCGCGAGCCGGTTGGCGTCGGCGAGCAGCGAGAACCGCTCGGCCCAGGCCCGTACGCGCTCGGGGTCGCCGATCGCGGCGATGGCGTCGCAGACCCGGTGGCCGTCGATGGTGCGGTGGCCGGCGCGGTCGGCGGGGACGAGATGCATACCCGCATCCTCGCAGGCGCCGGCCGGAGCACTCCGTGTGATCTTCGATACCTGCACAGCTGTGCAGCTGTGCGGGCAACTGCGCAGCGTCTAGGGTGAGCTGGCCGTGGTGTTCGGGAAGACCGGTGCGAAACCGGAGCGGCCCTCGCCACTGTGATCGGGTTCCCCCGTAAGGATTTTCCGGGGGAGCAGCCGTCCCCGCGACGCCACTGGCCAGGATCCACCTGGCTGGGAAGGCAGGGCGGCCGCACCCACCCGTCAGCCAGGAGACCGGCCGCGGCATCTCACGAAGTGATCCACGAGGTGCTGGAGCGTGACCGCATGACCCTGTCCACCCGCACGCCTTCCGAGGCGGGCGCCGCCTCGCCGATCTTCCGCTGGCGCCGCGAGGACACCGTCCGTACCGGCGTCCTGCTCGCGGTCATAGCCGCCCTGCACGTCGTCGCCTTCGGCATCCTGTTCCTTCTGGTGGCCCCCGCCCACTACGCGGTCGGCACCAAGACGTACGGCATAGGCCTCGGCATCACCGCGTACACCCTCGGCATGCGGCACGCCTTCGACGCCGACCACATCGCCGCCATCGACAACACGACCCGCAAGCTGATGGCCGACGGCAAGCGGCCGGTCTCCGTCGGTTTCTGGTTCGCGCTCGGCCACTCCAGCGTCGTCGTCGTCATGGCGGCGCTCGTGGCGGGTGGCGCCCAGCTCGCGGGCACCCTCATGAACGAGGGCTCCAGCACCCACCAGGTGCTCGGCGTCGTCGGAACCACCGCGTCCGGCTCGTTCCTCTATCTGATCGCCGCGCTCAACCTGGTCGCCCTGTTCGGCATCTTGAAGGTGTTCCGCGCGATGCGCTCGGGTGCGTACGACGAGAAGGAGCTCGAAGCCCACCTGGACTCGCGGGGGTTCATGAACCGCCTCCTCGGCCGGTTCACCAAGTCGATCTCGCGGCCGGGGCAGATGTTCCCGCTCGGCTTCCTCTTCGGCCTGGGCTTCGACACCGCCACCGAGGTCACCCTGATGGTGATGGCCGGCACGGGCGCGGCTGCGGGGCTGCCCTGGTACGCGATCCTGTGCCTGCCGCTGCTGTTCGCCGCCGGGATGAGCCTGTTCGACACCCTGGACGGCACCTTCATGAACTTCGCCTATCAGTGGGCGTTCTCCAACCCCGTGCGCAAGGTCTACTACAACCTCACCATCACCGGCCTGTCGATCGCCGTCGCCTTCTTCATCGGCACCATCGAACTGGTCGGGGTCATGCACGAGAAGTTCGACCTCACCGACCCGGTCAGCGGCTGGATCGCCGACCTCGACCTGGACAACGTGGGCTTCGTCATCGTCGGCCTGTTCGTGGTGGTGTGGGCGGCGGCGCTGGCGTACTGGCGGCTGGGGAAGGTGGAGCAGAAGTGGGCGGCTTCGGGGGCGTGAGGCTTCCGTAACGGGGTGCCCGGGGCCGGGGGAGGCCTCAGGAAGGCGCGCCCCCTCCCTTTGCGGACGCGGGGGAGGTGGTCGAGCCGAACGCCCGCCGTCCGTACGCGAGCAACTCCCGTACCGCGGGGCCGGCGTTGGGTCTCCAGACGAGCGACAGGAAGGCCGGCGCGTCGATGTCCTCGATGGGGCGGGCGGTGAGCCGGCCGCTGTAGCGCGCCGCCATCGACGCGCTGAGCACGGCGACGCCGAGTCCGCGGTCGGCGAGGTCGGCGATCGCGTCGGCGGCGCTCGCCTGGAAGGCGATCACGGGGGTGACGGCGCGCGCGGCGCAGGCCCGGTCGAAGACCGAGCGCAGCCCCGTGCCCTGCGGCATGCACACGATCGGGTACGCGGCGAGGTCGCGCAGGGCGACGCGGCGCCGCTTCGCCAACGGGTGGCCGTCCGGGACCGCCGCGACAAGGCCCTCCTCGATGATCGTCAGCGCGTCGAGGCCGTCGTGGGTGGCGCTCGGTGTCCCGATGAGGGCGAGGTCGAGGGTGCCGGTGCGGACCCAGTCGATCAGCCGGTCGGAGCTGTCCTCAAGCAGCGAGACCTCCACGCCGGGGTGGGCCCGGTGGAACGCGGCGAGGGCGTCGAACAGCGGGGTGATGGTGCAGCCGATGACCATGCCGATGCTCAGCCGACCCCGGACGAGGCCGGTGACCTCGCCCACCGACTGCCCGACCGCCGCGGCGGCCGAGAGCGCGGCGCGGGCGTGGCCGAGCGCGGCCCGCCCCGCGTCGGTGAGGGTGGCGGTGCGCGCCGACCTGTCGAAGAGCTGGGCCCCGAGCTCGCGCTCCAACTGCCGGATCTGGGCGCTGACCCCGGACTGGCTGATGTGCACCCGCTCGGCCGCCCGCGTGAAGTTCTGCTCCTCGGCGACCGCGACGAAGTATTCGAGCTGCCTGAGATCCATGACTACAGATTCTAGTTCCGATCCGACCCATCTGTTGGACTTCTGACGAGGACGGGACCAGGCTGGACGACGTCGGGACGAACTCGACGGCTACCGCTACTGCTACCGCTACCGCTACCGCTACGCGAGCATCAGGAGGAACCCGTGCCGGAGTACGAGAAGTACGAGAAGGCCATGCGGCCCGAGGACATCACCCGCCTGTTCGTCGAGCGCTCCAACGCCGGGGACGCGGCCGGGGTCGCCGCCCTGTACGCGGAGGACGCGGTCATGGCCTACCCGCCGGGCAGCCGGACGGTGGGCCGCGAGGCCATCCGCGAGCTATGGGCGAAGGTGCTCGCCAACCGCCCCCACTTCGAGCCGGAGCAGCCCCTGCCGACCCTGATCAACGGCGACATCGCCCTGACCTCGACCCCGCCGAAGGACGGCACGGGTGCCCGGGCCCAGGTGGTCCGCCGCCAGCCGGACGGCAGCTGGCTCCGCATCCTGGACCAGCCGGAGTTCGCCCCGCCCCGGGGATGAACGCGTCCACGGCGAGGCCACACGCTGACGGGCCGGGGGCCGGCGTCGCCCAACCGGACCTGCTGCGGGCCGCGTTCATGCCGCACCACCGGCTCATACGTCCCCGCACGGCCCTGCCGGCCGAGACGGGCTGCCTGCGGGCAAGCTTGACCGTGCGCATCACCAGCGCCCTCACACATACGGCCATCAGCCACCGCTCCGGCGGGCAGATCGCCCCCGGAACGGTCGGCAGCCTAATGGGGGATCGGCTGAAGGAGGGATTCCAACCCAGCGCGAGTCTGCCGTTGCTGTAGGCCAAGCGTCTTGACCACCATGTCGACCTGCGTTCCCGCGAACTCGGTACGAGGCCGCCGAAGCACGTGTGGCACTGTCCGGTGCGTACTGCGCCTGGTGACCGCTACCTGACCGATACGGAGTGGGCTGACGTCGCCCGCCGGGTCGTCGCGGCGACCGGAATTGCCCCGGTGGGCGACGACACTGCCTGCCGGTGGATCGCGGTGCGGCATGCGGACGACCACATCCACATCCTGGCCACCACCGTCCGTGGCGACGGCCGCCGCCCGCGTACGAACCGCGACGGGCAGCGTGCGCAGGCGGAATGCCGGAAGATCGAGGCAGAGTTCGGGCTGCGCCGTCGCAAGTCCGGTGACCTGACCGCCCCGAAGACGCCCACCGGAGCGGAACGCGCGAAGGCCGACCGCCAGGGCCAGGAGGTGACCGCCAGGGAGTGGCTGCGCGAACGCGCCTACGCGGTCGCCGCCGCCGTCCACAGCATCGACGACTACCTCTCCGTGCTCGCCTCGCTCGGGATCCAGGTCAAGACCCGCATTGGCCCCGAGAGCGGCGAGGTGACCGGCTACAGCCTGGCCGCCCCTGGCGACAGCATCTTCTTCGGCGGCTCCAAACTGGCTCCCGATCTGTCTTACAACCGCCTGACCGAACGCCTCCCCGTCCAGGACGTGGCGGACAGGCCGAAGGTGGCGGCGGACCTGGCCGAGCCATGGCGTCGTACGGAATCCGCTGAGCGTGCGGCTCTCACCGCGCTCGATTCGGGCGACGACGCCACTGCCCAGGAACAGCTGGATGCCTTCGCCGACACCCTGTACAACCTCGCCCGCGCCACCCCCGGTCTGCACCGGACTGAACTCCAAGCGGCAGCACAGGCGTTCAACCGCGCCCGCCGCTCAGCGATCCGCGCTGACCACCAGGCCGCAACCGAACTCCGCCAAGCCGCCAGGGAACTCGCCCACGCACCCAACCTCCCCGGCGGCCTCGCCATCGTGCTCGTCTTCACCGCCCTGCATCTGGCCCGCGCCGCCGCCCACTGGCACGCTCAGCGCGGCCACGAACAGCAAGCGGCAGCGGCCGAGGAAGCCTTCAGCCACCTCCAGACCGGCTACCAGCAGGTAGCCGCACCCCATCTGGCCGGCCTCGCCCAGCGCGCACCACGCCCCCAGACCATCCAGCGTCTCGAGACCGCCGTACGCGAGGCCATCCCCGACCACGCCGACCGCATCCTCACTGACCCTGCCTGGCCAGCCCTGTCCACCACCCTCGCCCGCGCCGAATCCGCCGGCCATACACCCCGCGTCCTCCTCGCCGAAGTGGCCGCCAGCCGGGAACTCGACACAGCCGAACGCCCAGCCGAGGTCCTCAACTGGCGCATCACCACACAACCCAACAAGCGAGCGCGGGCAGCGCGACAGCCCAGCACCTTCTTGGGCCCGGCAGCGGCGCCTCCCGCTGTCCAGCCTCCGGGTCTGACGATGAGCCCGACGCACGAGGAGCGTCGTCGGCACCGGTAGTTGCATGTGCCGCGGTGCCTGCGAGTCGCGAGGCCCCGGCGGATTCTGCGCCATGCCTACGGGGCTTCGCGCCGAGGCGAGGCCGCCGGCATAGGCGATGCGATGTCCCCGCTCAACCTTCTCGCCCACGCTGTGACCTGAGTGAGGTGCTCGGGTTGCAGCCCCAGGTGGGCGTCCGGCTGCACGAGGAGGGTGGGGAAGCCCGCAGCGGTGCGCTGCACGGCCCACCCGTGGTCGAGCGCGGTGAAGTCGTCATCGATCCAGACTGCGGGTTCGTCGCCGAGCCACGCGTCGACGTAGTCGCGCTTCCAGAGGTAGCCGTTGGGATGGGACGTCGTGATCTTGGGGCGCGGGAGATCGACGTACGTGAGGGCCGGGAGGCCGAGGAGCGGGCCGATCAGCGTGGTGGCGTCCCGGCGCCAACTCGTGCACCAGACCGGGGCGAGCGGAACGCTTCGGAAGATGTTGGTGAGCATCGGCCCGTGCACCGGGTTGAGCCAGACGGTGACCGGATCCTCCGGAGTCCGGCCGTCCGGTACGACCTCGTGGCGGACGTGCGTGGCGGGGATGCTGCCGTCGCCCTGGGGGAAAGGTATGAGGACACCGTCGATGTCCAGCAGCAGGTAGGGCACGTTCATGGGTGCCTCCATGGGGTGTGGCGGTCGGCAGCGTCAGAGCTTGCGGGCCGTTATCAGCAAGGTCGTGGGCCAGTGGCCGAGCCGGGCGTCGTGGAACTCGTGGGCGGCGGTGAGCCATAGACCGGCGTCGGCAAGATGCCGCTGCCACTGCTCGGCGCTGAAGTCCCAGCGGGCGAGGGGCAGTCGGGTGCGGTCGGGCAGAACGACGAAGTCCCGGCGGGGGCGGTCGCCCATGGCCGCGCGGCGTCCTCCTCGCTGTGGGTGCGGGGTGGAGAAGGTGAGGGCGCTTCCGGGCTTGAGCTGCTGAGCGATGGCAGGCAGCAGCAGTTCAGGGGCTACGAGGCCGACGGCGCCGAACACGGAGTAGATGGCGTCGAACTGCTCGTCGCAGCCCTGCAGGTAGTGCAGTGCGTGACCGGCGACGAAGGTGAGGTTGCTCAACCTTCCGTAGTGGGAGCGGGCACGGCGGACCTGGAGACCGACCAGGTCGACGCCGGTGACACGGGCGCCATGGCGTGTTGCGAGGTGGGCGGCGTTGCGGCCGGGGCCGCAGCCGAGCTCCAACACCCGCTTGCCGCTCAGGTCGTGGCCGAGGCTCTCAGCGCCCGGTCCGCGCCCTGGTCTCGTCGTCCACTCCATCCGCACCGGTACGGCCAGTGGCTCGGCGGGGCCGGTCGCGGTGCGCTGGAGGGCGTGGGCGTACCAGGGGGACGCCTGGGTGGTGAGCACCTAGACCTCCAGGAGTTGGAGGACGTCGGTGAGGTGGCGGCGTACGACGGTGATGTACGCGGGGTCGGTGGCCGGGTCGTTGATCCAGCGGATCGACTGCTCCATGAACCACTCGACCGCCCACATGCGGTGCCACCCGAGCGCCCACTGCTCGGCTGGCAGGCCGCCGCGCTCGGCGAGGGCGTCAGGGGTCCCGCCTGCGGTGACGTACTGGTCGAGGAAGACCCGCATCCGTACCGGGTCGGGGGTGTCGAGGGTGCCGTGCCAGCTGGCGAGGTCGAGTAGGCCGGGACCGGTGAAGGCACGGGCGAAGTCGAGCAGGCGCCAGCCGTGATTGCCGATGTGGAGGCTGGTGGGGTGGAACTCGGAGTGCACCCAGCCGAACGGGGCGAGCGTGGTGCCACTGGCGCGAGGGCCGGCGGCCTTGGTGATCTGGTCGAGGGCGTCTGCGATGTCGGCGGTGTCCGGCCAGCGGTCAGCCTGGTGGAGCTGGTCGAGGTGCTGGGCCGCACGGGCGGGCAGGCCGCTCAGGCGTTCCTCGTCGAGCAGGGGCAGGGCCGGCGCGGTGCCGGTGCCGTGGAGGACCACGGCCGCAGCGACACCGTCGAGGTCGTCCGCCTCACGGGAAGGGGTGCCGAGGTCTTCGAGGAGCATGCCGAGGCAGCCGTCCAGGATCGCCGTCGCGTGTAGTTCGGGTACGGGGACGCCGAGGGTGCGGGCTAGGTGCAGGGCCTGGGCTTCGCTGTCGAAGGGCTGCTTGGCGTACTTGAAGATGGCGGCGGTCCGGTCGGGGAAGGTGACGCGTTCGACGCCGGACATCGACCACACCCGCACCTCGGCGCGTTCGGGCAGGGGCACCCCCTTGACCGCGCACAGGTGGGTCAGGAGTTCGGCGGTCAGCTTCTCGTCCATGAGAGGGCTCCGTGGATTGGTGGCGTCCGGGGCGGGCGAGGTGGCCGGCCCGCCCCGGAGCCTGGTCGGGTGTTACGCGGCGGGGCCGGTCACGCGGTGGGCGTAGACCTGCTCCATCCATCCGGCCTTGAACTGGGCAAGATCCTCACGAAAGTTGGCCATCGAGGCACCGTAGGGTGCGACGACGCCGCCGGACTGGTCCGGCACGGACTGGCAGCCGTGCACGAGGCGTCCGCCGAGCGCGGCGTGGGCCTTGATGGACTCGATGCGGCGGTGCTCGTTGAACCAGCCGCCGTGGTAGACCTCGTCGAGCATGCCGCCGGTCTCGTCGTCGAGGTCGAAGACGACGGAGGTGGCGGCGGGGAAGAACCAGCACGGGCCGACGTTGGAGATGTGTCCGTCCAGCTCGACCTTGTTCAGTGCCATCAGCGTGGCCGCCTCGCGCAGCATCCGCAGATGCTCGGTGGTGATCTGCGGCATCCCGAGACCGGCGAGGTGCTCGTCGCGGAAGAGATACGCGTACACCTCGTACGCGGTGGCCAGGACCTGGGCCGCGTCCGACGTGGGCCCGGCGTTGGCCTTCACGAAGTCGAGGGCGAGCTGCTCGACCGCGCTCTGCGTGGTCTCGTCCACGTTCAGGAGCTGGGACTTGACCAGCTGCCAGTCGGCGACGAGCCAGGTGTTGGACTCGAAGCGGAAGAAGTACTCGGCCGGGTCGATGGTGATGCGCCGGCCTTCGACCTGGATGCCGGGCAGGCGGCTCCAGCGCTCGTCGAATGCCTCGGGCAGCACGACCGTGATCGCCGTGGTCGTGGCGGTGGTCTCGATGGTGGTCACCGGGTCTCCGTCTCTGTTCGGTCGGGTTCGGGCACAGGAATGCCCGAACCCGGAGCGGGTGTACGGAACTTGGGTGCCGCCCGGCCAAGTGGGGAGCCTGGATTCACGGTCGGAGCTGGAACCGTTCCGGGCGGCTGATGATTAGTGAACCGCCCGTCACGCTCAGTGGGTACGGTGAAGGGCAGGCCAAGCGGTATACGCGGTTTACAGCCCCGGAGCGGAGGGATCGTGGCAGCGCCTAGAGAGCCCAACTCCCGTCTGCGCGAGACCATCGAGGCTGTCGGCTGCACGTTCGAGGCCCTTGCCAAGGACGTCCGCCGCGTCGCCGCGGAGAACGGCGAGATGCTGCAGACCAACAAGTCGGCCATCTCGCATTGGGTAAGCGGAGTCCGCCAGCCCACCGGGAGGACCGGCCAGTACCTCGCCGAAGCCCTCTCCCGCCGGTCACACAGGACCATCACTCAAGTCGAGATCGGCCTGGCCGCCCCGGAGTCCGCAGCCGATGAGCCGGATCCGGACCCGGTCCTTGCCGCAACCGGCCTCGGCCGCGCCGACGTCGAGCGCCGCCGCTTCCTCGCCATCGCCGCCTTCACCACCGCCGGCGTCGCCATGCCCCTTGCGTACGATCACGAAGCCACCGCCCGAATGCTCCGTGCCCGTACCGGCATGACGCTGGTGGGAACGGAGGACGTGGATGTCGTTCGCCAGATCACCACAGCCTTCAGCGCCGCCGACGAACGCCTGGGTGGAGGTCACGGCCTGACCACCGTGACCGCCTACCTCGCCGACACAGCCGCTCCCATGCTCCGCGCCCGCTTCCCGACCGAAGGCTTACGCCGAGCCGCCTTCGGCGCGGTCGCTGAACTCGCCTACCTGGCAGGCTGGAAGCACCACGATCTTGGCCAAGAGGGCGCCGCCCAGCGCTACTACCAAGTCGGCTACCAACTCGCCTGCGAGGCAGATCCGCACGGCCACGCCGCCTGGATGATGCGCGCCCTCGCCCACCAAGCCCTCAGCCTCAAACAGCCCCACCACTGCATTGACCTGGCCGAAGCCGCGCTGGCCGGCGGCCTCGGTCACATTGACGGCCAGACCGAGGCCCTGCTCCACATCACCCACGCCCGCGCCTACGCAGCCACCGGCGAGCGACCACACGCCGCCCGCGCCCTACTCGCCGCGGAAGACGCCCTGCTCCGTGAGGACGGGCCGCAGCCCAGCTACTCCCGCGTCAGCGGCCCGGCCTCCGGCACCGTCGCCAGCCACACCGCCCGCACCCTGACCGACCTCGCCGATCACGTCGGCACCGAGCAGCAACACCGCGACGCGCTCACCCGCTGGGACCCTGAGAAGTACAAGCGAGTCCATGCCCTCACGTACGCCGACCTCGGCGACAGCCTCGCCGAGCAGGCCCGTGCCGACGAGGCAGTCGCCGCCTGGAGCCAGGCCGTGACGCTGATGGAGGGCATGACCTCGGACCGCACCCGCAAGGCGATCACGTCACTGCGCTCCACCCTCGCGATCTACCAGCGGCGCAAGGTACCTGGAGCCGCCGAACTCGCCCGCCGCGCACGGGAAGCGCTCGCCTAACATGCCCAGGAACCAGCCGATGAAGGGACGCACAGTGGCTCAACCGACCACCGACGATCAGCCCAAAGCCCTCAAGCCCGCGCTTGAATCCATGACCCTGCTGGTCGCCGGCGTCATCGTCCATGACCTGGCCACGAACCGCGTCGTACTCCTCCAGCGCAGCGAGAACGCGAAGTTCGCCCAGGGCATGTGGGATCTGCCTGTCGGCAAGAGCGAACCCGGCGAGCCCATCACCGAAACTGCGGTGCGCGAGCTCTACGAGGAGACCGGTCTGAGGGTGAAGCCGGAGGCGCTCAAGGTCGCTCATATCATCCACGGAGCGTGGGGAGTTGAAGCTCCCAATGGCTTTCTGACAGTCGTCTTCGTAGCCCATGAGTGGAGCGGCGAGCCTGAGAACCGTGAACCTCGCAAGCACGCCCATGTCCGCTGGGTGGATGCCAATGCCGTCCCCGAGGAGTTCGTCGACACCACCGCCAGTGCTCTCCACCGCTACCTTGACGATGGACCCCAGGTGTCTCTCGCTGGTTGGCGTCAGTAAACACGCGCCTCATTCGTAGGGCCCGGCAATGGCAATGACTCCAGGGAGCCGACTGTGAGCCATGAGTTGCTGGCCCAGCCCCATTGCCTGCAAGTGCTTATCTCTGGCGGCGAGGGCAGCCTCTGAGGGACATAGACGAGGCCGACTGCAGTCAGCTCGCGTTGCTCCGGCGATGGCGCGGGAAGGGGTCGCCGACCGGCCAGTGCTCGGGCAGGCCGAGGGCGGTGTAGATGGGGCAAGCCGGTGGCTGGTGTTCGACGTGGACATCGATCACCTGTGCCGTTGCCCAGGTGGGGAGGACAAGGGCCGGGAGCGAGCTGGGGTCGGAACTCTGCCAAAGGACGGGGGTGTGCTTCGTCCAGGTCCAGGGCGCCGGGTTGTTGACGGTGAGCACACCGCTGACCCGCCTGTGAGCGTGGTCGTAGGTTGCAGTCCAGTAGCCGTCGGGCTGCCGGCCGAAGGTCGGCGTGCTGTTGCGGACGTACTCGACGGAGGTCCCGTACAGTGCGGTCTCTACGTCTTCGTCTTCGGGGAAGGCGCCCGCACGGCCAACCGCCACGATGAACGGCAGCGCTAGATCGCCGTACTTCCCTCCCTTCTCCTTGACCGCGTCGAGCACTTGATCCGACTCGTCATTGAACCAGGTCATCGGGGGGTAGAAACCGATTGTCCTGCTCGTTGGATCTCCTCGCCTATCGGGGCTACGGGGGATCGCCTCGAACGAGAGGGACCAGCCGGTCTCCTGCCAGGTGTGCTTGGGCAATGGCGCCTTGTCGGCGATGACCTGATCGGGATCCAGGCTGGCGAGCCACCGCTCCAGCCCAGTTTTCAGCCGCCTCTGCGACGGTGTTCCCGACCCTGTCTGGTGAATCCTGTATGACACGAAAAAATTGGGGCTCGGTACACCGTCGATGGCATCGATCAGGACGGGTGGGAGCTGCCTGTTGGATATCGCTCCGTCCAGGCGCTGGACCGTCCATTTCGCCTCGACGACGAATTGCTCGCCCTCGCGGGTGACCAGGAAGTCGGGGTTCGTGCCGCGAGTACCTATTCCAGGCTCGATCTCCACGGTGCAACCGGACCCAAGCAGCATCTCGTGCAGGTACAACTCCCACAGCGCAGAGGAGACGTTCGCGTCGGAGTTCCGGTCGCGAAGCCGACTGCGCAAGCTGAGCTGACCCTGATCAGGGAGGTGCGACCACCACTCGTTGATCACATCCCGAACCTGATCCCAGTACGGACCGGCGATCCTGTCATAGAACTCTGATTCCGGCTCCGCAGCTCGCCTCGGCGAGGCGTCTGTCCGATTCCAGCTCGCGTATACGACCACGACCAACGAGCGTAGATGGTCCCACCGGCAACTCCCATACATTTTCTGCGGCGGGGTGGGCTGCAGGGCTCAGGTGGGATGGCTCTCTGGACGCTGCCATGTCTCTTGGAGCTCACGTCAGGTAGCGGATCAGAGCCAGCCTGTGTGGAAAGACGTCGTGACTGTCGTGTGGTCCGAGCAACGAGTGAAGGCCGTCACTTACAAGTGACGGCCTTCACTAACGTGTCTGACACCGAGTCAGGGTTTGCGTGCTCCGGTGCACACACGGTGCACAACGCAGTGGAAATCAGCCGGGACCCGTGAGAACTCGCGAGGCGTGCTTACGCAGGTCACGACACGTTTCGGATGATCCCTCGCAGGCCACCCGAACCCAGTCTTTAGATGTCGAAGTACAGCTCGAACTCGTGCGGGTGCGGGCGGAGCTGGATCGGGGCGATCTCGTGGGTGCGCTTGTAGTCGATCCACGTCTCGATCAGGTCGGAGGTGAAGACACCGCCGGCCTGGAGGTACTCGTTGTCGGCCTCAAGGGCGTCCAGGACGGCCGGGAGCGACGTCGGGACCTGCTGGACGCCCGCGTGCTCCTCGGGAGCCAGCTCGTAGAGGTCCTTGTCGATCGGCTCGGCCGGCTCGATCTTGTTCTTGATGCCGTCGAGGCCCGCGAGGAGCAGCGCGGAGAACGCCAGGTACGGGTTGGACGACGGGTCCGGGGCGCGGAACTCGACGCGCTTGGCCTTCGGGTTGGAGCCCGTGATCGGGATGCGCATCGCGGCGGAGCGGTTGCGCTGCGAGTAGACCATGTTGACCGGGGCCTCGAAGCCGGGCACCAGGCGGTGGTAGGAGTTCACCGTGGGGTTGGTGAAGGCGAGCAGCGACGGGGCGTGCTTGAGGATGCCGCCGATGTAGTAGCGCGCCATGTCCGACAGGCCCGCGTAGCCCTGCTCGTCGTAGAAGAGCGGGTCGCCGCCGGCCCACAGGGACTGGTGGACGTGCATGCCCGAACCGTTGTCGCCGAAGATCGGCTTCGGCATGAAGGTCGCGGTCTTGCCGTTGCGCCAGGCGACGTTCTTCACGATGTACTTGAAGAGCATCAGGTCGTCGGCCGCGGCGAGCAGCGTGTTGAACTTGTAGTTGATCTCCGCCTGGCCGGCCGTGCCGACCTCGTGGTGCTGGCGCTCGACCTGGAGGCCGGAGTTCTCCAGCTCCAGGGAGATCTCGGCGCGCAGGTCGGCGAAGTGGTCCACCGGCGGGGCCGGGAAGTAGCCGCCCTTGTAACGGACCTTGTAGCCGCGGTTGTTCTCCTCGGACCCGGTGTTCCAGGCGCCGGCCTCGGAGTCGATGTGGTAGAAGGACTGGTTCGCGGAGGTCTCGAACCGTACCGAGTCAAAGACGTAGAACTCGGCCTCGGGGCCGAAGTACGCGGTGTCCGCGATGCCGGTGGAGGCGAGGTAGGCCTCGGCCTTCTTGGCGATGTTGCGCGGGTCGCGGCTGTACTGCTCACCCGTGATCGGGTCGTGGATGAAGAAGTTGATGTTGACCGTCTTGTCCCGGCGGAACGGGTCGACGCGCGCCGTCGACAGGTCCGCGCGCAGCGCCATGTCGGACTCGTGGATGGCCTGGAAGCCGCGGATCGACGAACCGTCGAAGGCGAGCTCCTCGGCGGGGTCGAACGCCTTCGCGGGGATCGTGAAGTGCTGCATCACGCCCGGCAGGTCGCAGAACCGGACGTCGACGAACTTCACGTCGTTGTCCGCGATGAACTTCTTCGCGTCGTCGGCGTTCTGGAACATCCAACTCCTCCTACTCCCACCCGGGAGGGGCGGGGTTGCAGCTCGGTCGTGCGGCCAGTGCGGGGGCACACGCTGGACCCGACCATAGGCAGACGGGATTTCTCCGGCGTGACCCGTTTGTTTCACCCAAGTTAACCGGCCTGGTGGCGCGGGCGCCAAGGCCGACCCGGGCGGAAGTGATCGAAAACGGGCGCAGTACCTTGGTTGCGTGGACAACAGGCAAGCAATGGGATCGTGGCTCTCGGGGCCCCGCGCGGCCGCCGAAGACATGGGCGTCGACTTCGGCTACCGGGGCGAACGGCTCGGTCTGCCCAAGGACGGGCCCGGCTCGGTGGCCCCGCTCGGCCGGCGCTTCGGCGCCATCTTCATCGACTGGGCCCTGTGCGCCCTGATCGCGTACCAACTGATCGCCCGCGGCGACACGCACGCCGCCAACAACTGGGCGCTGCTCGTGTTCCTCGTGCTCGGCGTCCTGACCGTGGGCACCGTCGGGTTCACGCCCGGCAAGCGGCTGCTCGGGCTGCGCGTGGTCGCCGAGGAGGGCGGCCGGCTCGGCATTGTCCGGGTCGTCGTACGCACCGTGCTGCTGTGTCTGGCGATCCCCGCCCTGATCTGGGACCGCGACGGCCGGGGCCTGCACGACCGCCTCGCCCGCGCGGTCCAGGTCAGGATCTGAGCCCGCCCCGACAACTGAGCGCACGCGCCATCTGAGCCACCGCGCCATCTGAGCCCACCGCGACATCTGAGCGCACCGCGGCAACCGCGCAACGCCACCGACGTCAGAAGGCGGCCCGGACCATCCCGGTCCGGGCCGCCTTCGTATGCGTACGAGGTGAGGGGGGTCAGCGCATCTTTCCGCCGCGCGGCATCCGCATGCCCTTGGGCATCGGACCCTTCGGCAGCGGCATGTTGCTCATCAGGTCGCCCATGGCGCGCAGCCGGTCGTTGGCCGCCGTGACCTGCGGGCCGGACAGCACGCGGGGCAGCTTCAGAAGCGTGGTGCGCACCTTCTTCAGCGGCACCTGGCCCTCGCCGTCACCGACGATCACGTCGTGGACGGGAACGTCCACCACGATGCGGGCCATCTTCTTCTTCTCCGCGGCCAGCAGGGACTTCACCCGGTTCGGGTTGCCCTCCGCCACCAGCACGACGCCGGCCCGGCCGACGGCCCGGTGGACGACGTCCTGGCTGCGGTTCATCGCCACGGCCGGGGTGGTGGTCCAGCCGCGCCCGATGTTCTGGAGCACAGCCGCGGCAGCGCCCGGCTGGCCCTCCATCTGACCGAAGGCCGCCCGCTCGGCGCGCCGCCCGAAGACGATCGCCATCGCGAGCACGGCCACAAGGAGGCCGAGAATGCCCAGGTAGATCGGGTGTCCGAGCAGGAAACCGATCGCGAGGAAGACGCCGATGACGACGATTCCCACGCCGGCGATGACCAGCCCGATCTTGGAATCGGCCTTTCGGGTCATCTTGTAGGTCAGGGCGATCTGCTTCAGTCGCCCCGCATTCGCATCGTTCGCAGCGCTCTCTGCGGTTGCCTTCCTCGCCATAGCAGGAAGTTTACGTGGCCTAGGAGCGACGGGTGGCCACGGCCTCCAGTACGTGCTGTGCCTCGGTCCGGTCCTTGGCCCGGCGCCGGTCCTCCAGGACCGCGGTCCAGGCGTTGCGGCGGGCGGTGCGCTGGCCGGAACCCATGAGCAGCGACTCCATGGCGCGCAGGGCGCCGGTGACGGACGGAAGCGTGGTGGCTCGCACGGTCTGCGGAGCGGTAGCGGCCTGCATCGTCGAGGTCCCCCCTCGGGACGGGATCGGAAACGGGCGGTGGGTGTGGGGCATGCGCGGTGCGTAAAGCCATCGTCACTGACTGGTGTTACCAGGGCGTGTCCAAGCGGTCAAACCCCAATGAAACATTGACGCGGGCCCGGGCGAACCCGGAGAACGCCGACGCGGCCCGTACGCGTGCCCCGACCTGCGGGGACGGTACGAGCCGCGTCGTCGAGGCCATTACCGATCAGTAGTCGCTTGTGAGCGGGTTCACGTGCCCGCCGCCCGGGTCAGGCGGTGGCGGCGGCGCTCCGCGCCTCCATCGCCTGCTGGTACAGGCGGCCGGCGCGGTAGGAGGAGCGGACCAGCGGGCCCGACATCACACCGGAGAAACCGATCTCGTCGGCCTCCTCCTTCAGCTCTACAAACTCCTGCGGCTTCACCCAGCGCTCCACGGGGTGGTGGCGCACGGAGGGCCGCAGGTACTGCGTGATCGTGATGAGTTCGCAACCCGCGTCGTGCAGGTGCTGGAGCGCCTCGCTGACCTCCTCGCGGGTCTCACCCATGCCGAGGATCAGGTTCGACTTGGTGATCAGGCCGTAGTCGCGGGCCTGGGTGATCACGTCGAGGGAGCGCTCGTAGCGGAAGCCGGGGCGGATCCGCTTGAAGATCCGCGGCACGGTCTCGACGTTGTGCGCGAAGACCTCGGGGCGGGAGGAGAAGACCTCTTCGAGCTGCTCGGGGACCGCGTTGAAGTCGGGGGCCAGGAGCTCGACCTTGGTGCGCCCCTCGGCGCGGCCCTCGGTCTGCGCGTGGATCTGGCGCACGGTCTCCGCGTACAACCAGGCGCCGCCGTCGGCCAGGTCGTCGCGGGCGACGCCGGTGATGGTGGCGTAGTTCAGGTCCATCGTGACGACGGACTCGCCGACGCGGCGGGGCTCGTCACGGTCGAGCGCCTCGGGCTTGCCCGTGTCGATCTGGCAGAAGTCGCAGCGCCGCGTGCACTGGTCGCCGCCGATGAGGAAGGTCGCCTCGCGGTCCTCCCAGCACTCGAAGATGTTGGGACAGCCCGCCTCCTGGCAGACCGTGTGCAGTCCCTCGCTCTTCACCAGCTTCTGCAGCTGGTTGTACTCGGGGCCCATCTTCGCCCGGGTCTTGATCCACTCGGGCTTGCGCTCGATGGGGGTCTGGCTGTTCCGGACCTCCAGGCGCAGCATCTTGCGTCCGTCGGGTGCGACTGCGGACACGTCCGGCTCCCTGTGACTTCGATTCTTCGGCGAACCTAAGGGTACGCCCGTTGTTTGCTTGGGTGAGGTGGGGCTCCCGCCGGGGGTAACCCTGCGGAGCGCGGTGACATTCCCGGGGCCGGCGGCTACACGGAGGCCGGCTCGATCTCTCGTGGGGCCAGCTCCGCGTGCTCGATGACGGCGCGCAGGTGCTTCTCGACCACCGGCAGGACCTCCTCGATCGTGACCTCGCGCCCCAGCTCGTAGGAGAGCGACGTCACACCCGCGTCGCGGATCCCGCACGGCACGATCCGGTCGAACCAGGTGTTGTCCGGGTTCACGTTGAAGGAGAAGCCGTGCATCGTGACGCCCTTGGCGACGCGGATGCCGATCGCCGCCAGCTTGCGGTCCTCGCGGCGCTGGCCCGCGTTGGAGGGCGCGTACTCCGGGCCGTTGAGGCGTGCGTCGAACTCGTCGTCCGTCAGGCGCGGGTCGAAGTCGAGGGAGAGGCCGCCGAGCCGGGGGCGCTGCTCGACCGGGTCGCCGAGCACCCACACGCCGCTGCGGCCCTCGACGCGGGTGGTCGTGAGACCGAAGTCGGCGGCGGTGCGGATCAGGGCCTCTTCGAGCCGGCGTACGTGCGCGACGACGTCGACGGGACGCGGCAGCTTCTGGATCGGGTAGCCGACGAGCTGGCCGGGGCCGTGCCAGGTGATCTTGCCGCCGCGGTCGACGTCGATGACCGGGGTGCCGTCCAGGGGGCGCTCACTGTCCTCGGTGCGCCGCCCCGCCGTGTAGACCGGCTGGTGCTCCAGGAGCAGGCAGGTGTCCGTGATCTCGTCGGCGAACCGGGCCGCGTGCACCCGGCGCTGCTCGTCCCAGGCCTCCTGGTACTCGACCGCGTCCTCGCCGAAACCCAGCCGGACAAATCGCAGCTCGTTCACGCCAGCTCCCCTGTCGAACCTCTCGGATGCTCCCGGATGCGATCGATCGCGCGTCCTCCTTCACTGTACGACCGTGTTCGACACCCCTCGCACGCCCCCTGGAGCCGGCAGAAACGGCACGTCACCACACGATCGGATGAATGCGGGGCGAAGGTGGCGGCATTGGCCGTATTGACCGCTAAATTCTCGCCGTTCCATGAGGGCTGCACGCTTTGGCCCGGAAGGCAGGAGAACGCAGAGCTGATGACGGAACGACCCTCGCAGCGCACCCCCAACCGCCAGCTCGCCGCACTCATCGCAGAAGCCGGGTTCTCCAATGCCGGGCTCGCCCGCCGAGTCGACCAGCTCGGACTTGAGCACGGCCTGGACCTGCGCTACGACAAGACCTCGGTCACGCGGTGGCTGCGCGGCCAGCAACCGCGCGGCACCACACCCGCGCTGATCGCCGAGGTGTTCACCCGGCGGCTCGGCCGCCGCCTCTCCGCCCAGGACCTCGGGCTCGACGCCTGCGCGCCGGTGTACGCGGGCCTGGAGTTCGCGGCGACCCCGGAGGAAGCCGTCGACATCGTCAGCGGCCTCTGGCGCAAGGACTCGGGCAGCCACGCCGAGCTCCGCAAGATCGCGTTCACCCCCGCGGGCCTGGTGGTCCCGAGCAGAGACTGGCTCATCGGGCGGGCCGACGACCGGGTGGGGCGAGGTGAACCGGGCCCGCCGGGCAACGTGACCCGCATCCCCGTCCAAGGGCGCCCCTCCGTACCCCGCCAGCGCACCACCGACCGGGGCCCCGGACAGCGGGTGACCAGCGGGGACATCGCCGCGCTCCGCTCCGTCGGCGAACTGTTCCGCACGCTCGACCACGCCTACGGCGGCGGCCACGCGCGCCAGGCCCTGGTGCGCTATCTGGAGCACGAGGCCGAGCCGATGCTGCGCGGCACCTACGGCGAGAACGTGGGACGCCGCCTGTTCGCGGCCGCCGCCGACCTGACGAGACTGGCCGGCTGGACCTCGTACGACATCGCGGCGCACGGGCTCGCCCAGCGTTACTTCGTGCAGGCGCTGCGGCTCTCGCAGGCCGCGGGCGACCGGGCGTACGGCTCCTATGTGCTGGTCACGATGAGCCGTCAGGCCGTCTACCTCGGGCACGGCCGCGAGGCGGTGCAGCTGGCCCGGGTCGCCCAGCAGGGCGTGGGGTCCGCGGCGCCGCCCGTCGTGCAGTCGCTGCTCAACGCGGTGGAGGCGCGCGGACACGGGGTGCTCGGCGAGGTGCGTGCGTGCACCGCCTCGCTCGTACGGGCCGAGCGGGCCCTGGAGAGCGCGCGGCCCGGTGACGACGTGCCGCACTGGGCGCGCTTCTTCGACGAGGCGCAGCTCGCCGACGAGTTCGGTCACTGCCACCGCGACCTCCAGCAGTACCGGGCCTGCGCCCAGCACGCGGAGCGCTCCCTGCAACTGCGCGCCCCGGCTTACGCCCGCTCGCGCCTGTTCTGCCGCGTCGTGCTCGCCACGGCCCGGCTGGGCCTCGGCGAACTCGACCAGGCGTGCGCGCTCGGCGCGGAGGCCGCCCAGCAGGCGAGCGAGATGCGCTCGGCCCGCGCGGTCGAGTACGTCCGCGACTTCGAGCGCCGCCTGGAGCCGTACCGGGACGCGGCCGCGGTACGCACCTACCGGGACCGGGTGGCGGCGCTCGGCTGAGACCGACGTTCGCGGGGCCGTACGAGCCGGCCCCGCGAGCCGGCCCGCGCCGAGCGCGCGGGGCCGGATTGTCAGTGGCCGGGTCTACCGTCGCGGCATGGGTATCACCTCGGCCTGGTCCATCAGCGCCCATGACGACGACTTCGTCGCGGCCCTCGCTCCCCGGCTGCTCCCGCTGGTGGCCGCGGACCGCGACGCACCGGGCGTGCGGGAGCGCTGGGAGCGCTGGCGGCGGGAGCCGCTGCCCGACTTCCGTACGTGGGGGGAGGGTTTCGGGGAGTGGGGCGGACCGGGTGAGAAGGCGCTGACCTCGTTCTTGGAGCTGACCCACTCCGGGGATCACGTGCAGAAGCTGTATGACGGGCTCGGGCCGGAGGACGACTTCTCCCTGTACGGCGATGTATGGGACCAGGTGGACGACGGGGACGACATCTTCCTGTCGGTCCAGAGCAAGGAGTTCGCGCTGCGGGTCTTCCTCCACGCCGTCGGCCCCGAGCGGGCCGCCCTCCTGCCCGGCTGGTGTGGGAACTTCCTGCTCACTTCGGGAGAGGTGCGCGAGACGCTGCCCGCCGTCGAGCGGGCCCTCGGCTTCACCGCGCGGGAGCGCGCCGAGGCCGAGGACCAGGACTGGCTGGACTACCGCGACGACGAGGAGAGCGTGCTGGACGGGCCGTTGCGGATATGGCGACAGGCCGCGGCGACGGGCCGCGGCCTGTGCGGGGCGTCCGTCGTCATCTACTGACGCGGACACCCCCTGGGGCGGCGGTCCAGGGCTCAGGCCGCCGAGCGGACTGGGCGGGCACCCCGGGCACCCCGGGCGGACTGGGGGGCACCCCGGGCGGTCTCGGGGTGTCAGGCCGCCGAGCGGATCACCTCCGCCGTCCCCTGCCAGGGGCGGACGCCCAGGTCGGCGAGGATCGCGTGGGCCGCGCGGCGGCCCGAGAACAGGGCGCCCTGCACGGTGCTGGTGTCGCGGTGGTCGCCGCATACGTACAGGCCCGCGAGGAGCCGCACCGGGCGGCGCAGATCGTGCGGGGCGGGCATCGACGGCACGGCTTGCGGCGTGTGGTGCAGGGCAAGCAGTTCCCAGTCCGCGGTGGACGTGGCGTACAGGGAGGCCAGTTGGCGGCGTACGGCGCGCTCCACGTCGTCGGGCGGGGTGCCGAGCACGGCCGAGGTGATCAGCGTCCGGCCGTACGGAGCCCGGCTCGGGTCGACCTCGCTCATCACCGACGTGTACGCCACGGGCCCGCTGCGGTCCGCGTCCAGAAGCAGCGCGGGGTCGGCGAGCGGGGAGCGTGGCGCGGTGTGGTGCAGCACGGTCAGCGGGTGGAAGCCGGGGACCCGGAGGCCCGGCAGGAGTTCGGCGGCCGCGGGGGCGTCGGTGGCCAGGAGCACGGAGCGGCAGCCGAACACGCCGTGGTCCGCGGTGGTGACCGAGGTCGTGGCGACGGAGGTCACCTCCACGTCCGTACGGACGGTGCCGGGCGGCAGGGCGGCGGCGAGCAGCTCCGGCAGGGTGGCCGCGCCGCCCGCCGGCACACACAGCCGGCCGCGGGCGAAGCCCCGCAGGGCGAGGTCGGCGCAGCGGCTGGACGTGGTCAGGTCGGGGTCGCAGAGCAGGGCGGAGAGCAGCGGGCGTACGAAGCCGTCCAGGGTGCGGGCGGGCAGGCCACGGCTCAACAGGGCCTGGCCGATGGGGAGTTCGGGGCGGGTGGTGATGCGCTCCAGGGGAGTGGCGGCCAGCTTGGCGAGTGCCTTGCCGAGCCGGGCCTGGTCGAGCGCGCCGCCGAGGGGGGTGGCGGTGCCGCGAGGGGCGCTCGCCCGGGCGCGCGCGGCGGCCAGTGCGCCCCTCGCGCTCCCTGCGGCGCCCGCCCGGTGGTGGCGGCCCTCGCTGTGTACGAGGACACCGGGCGAGAAGGGGCGCAGCGGCAGCTCCTCCAGGTCCGGGGTGCGGGTCAGTTCCGGGTACGACGTCGACAGGAGCTGCCCGATCCGGTCCAGCCGGAAGCCGTCGACCGACTGCGTCGACATGCGGCCGCCCACGCTGGGGGCTGCCTCCAGGACGCTGACCGTGACTCCCGCGCCGGTCAGCCGATGAGCGGCAGACAGGCCCGCGAGCCCGGCTCCCACGATGAGTACGTCCGCATGGTGTGCGGTGCTGTGCACGTGGTCCTCCCCGAGGTAGGCGCGGTAGGTGGAGGCCTCATGCCCCCAACTGGCCCACGGAATGCCGGAGTTCGAGGAGAGAGTAGGGAGGTTCTGAGGGGTGGCCCCTCGCGCAGGGGGGTGAGCGTTGGGGCATGCCGGGCGCACGGGGTCCCTCTGGGGGAGGCGGGGTGGGGCATCCCGGGCCCGCGGGGGTCTTTGCGTCCCTCAAGTACTCGGTGCCGGCCGGCGCGCACATCCTCAGCCCGTCCGGCGTTTGAGGACGAGCGCCCTTCAGGCGCGAACGGGGTCTGGGGCGGAGTCCCAGGGGCCCGTCTCCAGGGTGCGGACCGTGGAGGGCTGGTCGCGCGGTTCCCCGCGCCCCCAGTAGGGCACCCGGTGTACCCCGGTCGCGGCGGAGCCGCGCAGAGGGCAGGGCGCCGGCCCCCTGAACTGCTCGGTGCCGGCCAGCATGCCCACCCTCAGCCCGTCCGGCGATTGAGGACGAGCGCCCTTGAGGCGCGAATCGGGGTTTGGGGCGGAGCCCCGGGAAGTACTGGCTACGCTGCCCGGAGCGCGGCCTCCACGCTTGGGAAGGCGTACCGGAACCCCGCCGCCAGCAGCGCCGCAGGCACAACCCGCTGACCCGCCAGCACATCCCCCGCCGCCTCCCCGAGAACGACCCGCAGCGCGGCAGACGGCACCGGCAGCAGGGCCGGGCGACCCAGCACCCGGGACATCACCTCCGTCGCCTCCCGGTTCGTCACCGGCTCCGGCGCCGTCAGGTTCACCGGACCGGAAAGGGACTCCGTGTCCACCAGGAACCGCAGTGCCGCCACCTCGTCGTGCAGCGCGATGAACGACCAGTACTGGCGCCCGCTGCCGAGCCGCCCCCCGAGTCCCGCCCGGAACAGCGGGATGAGCTTCGCCCACGCGCCGCCCCGGCGGGACACCACAAGACCCGTACGGGCGAACACGGTGCGGATGCCCGCCTCCGCGGCCGGGGCCGCCGCCTCCTCCCACTCCACGCACACCGAGGGGAGGAAGCCGTCGCCGGGCGGCGCCGACTCGTCCACCGCGCGCTCGCCCGTGGAGCCGTAGTAGCCGACCGCCGACCCGCTGACCAGCACCTTCGGCGGGGTGTCGAGGGAGGCCAGCGCCTCGGCCAGTGCGGCCGTGCCGAGCACCCGACTGTCCCGGATCTCCTTCTTGTACGCAGCCGTCCAGCGGTGGTCGGCCACCCCCGCCCCGGCCAGATGCACCACCGCCTCACAGCCGGCCAGGCCCGCCGCGTCCACGTACTGGCGCGCCGGATCCCACTCCACCTCGTCCGGCGCGTCCGCGCCCCGCCGCACCAGACGCAGCACCTCGTGCCCGTCCGCTCGCAGGGAGCGCACCAGCTCCGTACCGATCAGTCCCGTCGAACCCGTCACCGCGATCTTCATGGAGCCCATCCTCGCCTTGTCCGACCCACATGGCACAGTGGCCGCATGGACGAGTCGTACCCCAAGCCCCGTACTTCTCCGCCTGTGCTGATCCGGGCCGCCCGGCGCTCCGACGGCGACCGGCTCGCCGTGCTCACCCGCGAGGCGTGGTCCACGCTGCACGCGGTCGGGCCGCGTCCGGCCGGGCCGTACGAGCCCTTCTTCGACGACCTGCACCTGCCGTCGCACTACCTCGTCGCCGAGTTGGACGGCGAGGTGGCGGGTTTCATCCGTCTGGTCCCGGCCTCCTCGCTCGCCGCCAACCGTCACGTCCGCCAGATCCAGGGGCTGGAGATCGCCGCGTCCGCGCGCCGCCGCGGAGTGGGCCGTGCCCTGCTGCGCGGCGCGTACGAGGCGGCCCGCCGCCAGAGCGCCACCCGGATCACCCTGCACGTCCTCGGCCACAACGCCCCGGCCCGCGCGCTGTACGAGGCGGAGGGCTTCACCGTCGAGGGCGTACTGCCCGGCGAGTTCCTCCTGGAGGGCGCGTACGTCGACGACGTCCTCATGGGCCGCTCCCTCACCGACGGCTGACCACCTCCACCGCACCCCCGAGAGCAGGGCAGGCACCGTGTCCCCTTCCACCTCCTCCGCCCAGGCCACCGCCGACACCGCCCGCACCGTCCTGCGCGGGCTCGACGCGCTCCACACCGACCTCGCCGAGCTCTACCGCGATCTGCACGCCCACCCCGAGCTCTCCTTCGCGGAGCACCGCACCGCCGCCGAAGTCGCGCGCAGGGCACGGGAGTACGGGTGTGAGGTGACGACGGGGGTGGGCCGCACCGGAGTCGTCGCGGTCCTGAAGAACGGGCCCGGGCCCACCGTGCTGCTGCGGGCCGACTTCGACGCGCTTCCGGTGACCGAGCGGACCGGTCTCGGCCACGCCTCCACCGTCGAAGGGGTCATGCACGCCTGCGGCCACGACATGCACGCCACCTGTCTGCTCGGCACGCTCAAGCTGCTCGCCGACGCCAGCGCGCTGTGGAGCGGCACCGTCCTCGGGGTCTTCCAGCCCGCGGAGGAGATCGGCCGGGGCGCGCGGGCCATGCTCGACGACGGGCTCTACGAACGCTTCGGCACGCCCGATGTCGTACTCGGCCAGCATGTGGGGCCCTTCCCGGCCGGGATGGTCGGCGCGCACCCGGGTCCCGCCTTCGCCGGCGCGGACTCGCTCCGGGTCGTCCTGTACGGCAAGGGTGCCCACGGTTCGCGGCCCGAGGCGTCCGTCGACCCGGTGGTGATGGCCGCCTCCACCGTGCTGCGGCTCCAGACGATCGTGTCGCGCGAGATCCCGGGCAGCGAGACGGCCGTCGTCACCGTCGGCGCCCTGAACGCGGGGACCAAGGACAACATCATCCCGGACGAGGCCGAGCTGAAGCTCAACATCCGTACGTACAAACCGGATGTACGCGACAAGGTGCTCGCCGCCGTCGAGCGGATCGTGCGCGGCGAGGCGGCCGTCGCCGGGGCCCTGCGCGGGCCCGAGATCGAGACGATCGCCTCCTTCCCGGTCCTGGTCAACGACGACGGCGCGGTGGCACGGACCATGGCCGCCGTCGGCGCGGTCATCGGCGACGACAAGGTGCTCGACCCGGGCGCGGTGACCGGTAGCGAGGATGTCGGCCTGTTCGGATCCGATGCCCAAGTCCCGCTCTGCTACTGGCTGTTCGGGGGAGCGGACCCGGAGGCCTACGGCGCCGCGTTCGCCGCCGGCACCCTCGACCAGGACATCCCCTCCAACCACTCGCCCGTCTTCGCGCCGGTCGTCGACCCCACCCTGGCCACTGGGGTCACCGCCCTCACCACCGCCGCGCTGGCCTGGCTCGACGCCCGGTAGCGGTACGCGGTTCAGCGGCCCAACAGGCGCATTGCGCCGGTGAGTTCGCGCAGACAGCGCACCGCGAGTTCGGCGGGGCAGCCGGGGCCCGAGGCCGGGGCGTCGGTGGCGGCCCACGCTTCGAGGGCCACCCGGATGGCGTCGGTGGCCGCGGCCGCCGCGAGGCGCACCTCCAAGGCGTCCGCCCCGGGCCCCGCCAGGCGGGCGAGCACGGGCAGCAGGCGTTCCTCGGAGTCCTGGTTGACCCGGTACCAGACCGCGCGCAGCGCCGCGTCGTGCTCGGCCGCGCGCAGCAGCCCGCGCGTCCACCGGAACTGTTCCGCGGCGTGCGCGTCGGGCGCCGCGAGGGCCTCGCGCACGGCCGCCTCCAGGGTCTTGGCGAGCGGGCCGGGCTCGGCGGCTTCGAGCAGCGCACGCCAGCGTTCGGCACCGCCCGAAAGGAGCGGGCCGACCGCGTCCTGCTTGGAGCGGAAGTAGCGGTAGAAGGTGCGCAGGGCGACGCCGGCGTGCCGGGCGATGGCCTCGGCGGTGGTGCCGTCGGGCCCGTGCTCGGCGAAGAGCGCGGCCGCGGCGCGCGCGATGTCGAGCTGGGTCGCGGCCTTGCGGCGTTCGGTCAGGGACGGCTTGGGCGGCGGGGTGGGCTGCGCGGCGGGCTGGATCACCGCCCCAGCGTACGCCCGAACCCCAAGGTGCTGCACGTATTGACGACATGGCAAAGCGTGCCATCTGGGCGTACGGTGGTGGTCGACTCTCCCCGGACCCACGAGCCCCGGCGCCCCCTGCGGCCCCCTCAGGCTCGGGCCCCGATCTCAAGAAAGCTGGACCGCGATGAGCGTGCACACCGTCACCGACCGCTACGAAGGACGCCGGGCGCTGGTCACCGGCGGCGGCTCCGGCATCGGGCAGGCCACGGTGCTGCGCCTGCTCGCCGAGGGCGGCCATGTGGCGGCCGCGGACGTCAGCGAGGCCGGTCTGAAGGACACCGCCGGCAAGGCGGGCGCCGGCATCGGACGGCTGACCACCCTTGTCGTCGACATAGCCGACGAGGCCTCGGTGCGGGAGGGCGTCGCCGCAGCGGTCTCGGCGCTCGGCGGCCTCGACGTGCTGGTCAACGCGGCCGGCATCCTGCGCTCCTCGCACACCCACGAGACGAGCCTCGCCGACTTCAACCGGGTGGTCGCGGTCAACCTGACCGGCACCTTCCTGATGATCCGCGAGGCGATCCCGGCGCTCCTCGAAGGCAACGGCGCGGCCGTCGTCAACTTCAGCTCCACCTCGGCGATGTTCGCCCACCCCTACATGGCGGCGTACGCGGCCAGCAAGGGCGGCATCCAGTCGATGACGCACGCGCTCGCCGCCGAGTACGCGAAGCAGGGCATCCGCTTCACCGCCGTGCAGCCCGGCTCGATCTCCTCCGGCATGACCGACGGAACCGGCGCCTCCCGCTCCAGCGTGGGCCCGGGCCTCCCCGCCGACGCCGACATGTCGCTCTTCATGAAGCTCGCCCCGGCCATCGGCGCGGGCTTCGCGGGGCCGGAGACGGTGGCGTCGGTGGTCGCGATGCTCGCCAGTGACGACGGTCGGTTCATCACCGGCACCGAGGTCCGCGTCGACGGCGGCACGCACTTCTGAGCCCCAGAGAGGACGGGCGTAGGGGAGGGGCTAGGTGTGTTGCCCTGTGAGGTTGGGGCCGCGGCTCGGCTCAGCCCGTGCCGAACCGCTCCCACAGGCGCGGATATTGCTCCGAGAGCGCCGACTCGTCCTCGAAGTCCAGGGGGGTGCCGTCCGGCTCCTCGGGCTGCGGCGGGATGCCGAGGTCGGGCGCTTCGACGCCGGTGAGCTGCTCGTACGCCTCGTCCGCCGCGTAGCCGAGCTCCTCGCCGTCACCGTCGACCTCTTCGTCGAACGCGCCGAGGAGGTCGGCGAGGGCGTCGGGGTCGTGCACCGCGCCCTCGAAGACCTCGCGGCCCTGGCCGATGAGCCAGCAGCGGAAGTAGTCGAAGGCGTCGTCGCTCGCCCCGCCGAGCAGCACGGCGGCGGCGCCCCACAGGTCCCAGCGGTACGCGCGGTTGTAGCGCGCCTCGAAGTGCCGGGCGAAGTCGAGCACGGAGTCGGGGTCCAGCTGCAGCAGCCGGTCCACGAGCAGGTCGGCCTGTTCCTCCGGGTCGCCGTCGGCGGCCTCGCGCGTACGGTCGACGATCTCCCAGAACTCCGTCTCGTCCATCACGCAACCAGCATCGTGGGTCGGGGGTTGCGGCGCACGCGGAGCGGCGCTTTTCGTCCGGTTGCCGCCGATCGCCACCCCTGGCACATCTGTCGCCATAGCGCGCGGTGGCCCGTCGCGGCGGGCCCGGTCACCCGTCGGGCCCGACGCGGTGGGCCCGGTCAGTCGTCGGGCGCGTCCCGGTGGGCCGGTCACTCATCGAGCGGGCGCAGGGGCGTGGCGACCATCTCCCAGCGCGAGTCGAACCAGGCCTGCACCTGCTGGAACTCCGCTCGCTCCAGGGAGCGCGCCCCGTTGCCCTCCGCCGTGGCCGGGAACAGGGTGTCGCTGTGCAGTTCGAGGACCTCTATCGAGGCGGCGTCGACCAGGATCCGGGTCGTCCGAAGGAAGTAGTAGCCGGTGAGCATCTGGCTGCCGTTGATGAGATACCGCTTTTCGCCGGGCACGGTGGGCAGGCTCCGGATCTCCACGGACACCGAGCTCACCGTCCCCTCCTCGGCCAGCTGGGTGAGTGAGTGGTGCAGCGCCTCCGCGTACATCCGGATGACGCGCCGCAGCCGGCGCAGCGGACGCAGGTCCTGCGGGTCGTCGACGTGACGCGGGTAGGGGTGGTGGGTGTCGAGGTCCGGCACCAGGACCCGCACTCGTATCGAACGCGGGGCTGCGCGGTCGCCGAGCCGGATGAGTTCGGCCTGCTGCTGGATCGCCCGGGACAGCTCCTCGGTGTGCAGCGACCAGACGTCGAGCGAGACGTGGGGCGCGTCGAAGGCGCGGGAGATGTAATGGCCCAATGGCCGTCCGATGGCAGCCTGCCGGGCCACCCGGGCGCCCCGGCCCGACACCCCCGCCTCCAGGAGCTGCTCGTCGCGCAGCAGCTGCAACGCCTTCTGTACGGTCCCGCGGCCGCAGCTGAAACGCCGCATGAGCTGCTCCTGCTTGGGCAGCGCCTCGCCGGGCGCGGGGGTGCCGTTCTGGATGTCCCGGCGCAGCGCGTCGGCCACCACGCGGTAGCGGGGGGTCTCCCCGGCGTCGTCCCGGCCGGCCCCTGAGGTGTGGGTCGTCACCCCGTGAGGCTACAACTAGCGGTCAGGAGTGCACAGATGGCTGCACCAAGCGGTCAACTTCGGTTCCTGCCCCTGTGGTTGGCCGTGTCAGCCGTGCAACACGCCATTGGCATAGTCGTGTTGCCCAATATGCAGTCGGTTGACCATAGATGGCAGCCATTCACGCCGGGTAGGAGGAGGGAACACAATCGCCGGCCATTGAGGGCACCGACCGTCAGGGGGCGCGGTCCGCGGCGGCGACTACCGGAGGAGGTGTTCCATGGGCCTGGAGACACGTGTGCAGATCGTCCTCGAACTGCTGTCGAACGCGGGCGCGGTGTCCCTGTTCGGCCCGTCGGGCCTGCTGGTGCTCGCCCTGGGCGTGCTGCTCACGAAGGGCGGCCGTGCGGAGTCCCGGGAGCCGGGTCCGGTTCCGGCCGGGCCGCGCACCAACCTGGTGTGCGTGGCGGCGGTGGTCGTGGTGCTGCTGCTGATCGCCGCGGTGTGAGGCGGGCGGCTCACCCCTCGTTCGGGTCCAGGGGGCGGGCGATGGTGTTCCACAGCGAGTCGAACCACTGCTGGGTCTGCTCGACGTAGCCGCGGGTCACGTGGTCGTCGTCGACCACGGTGTGCCGGAAGAGCATGCCTTCCACGCCGAGCATGTCGTAGATCTCGATCGGGGTCCGGTCGAGATCCACCGTGCGTTCCGTCACCTGGTAGTGGCCGGCCAGGACCTCGCGGCCGTTGAGGATGTACACCTTCTGCGTCGGGGTGATCGCCACCTTGCGCGCCTCGACGCTCACCTCGGGGACCAGGTCGCGGACCTTGAGCATGCGCAGGGAGTGGCGCAGTGAGCCGTAGATGTGGTTGCTGGTGATCCGCAGCCGCTCGCGCGGCCGGAGGTTGCCCAGGTCGCCGACGACCTGGGGGAGCGCGAGCGGGGCCTCGGCGTCCGGCAGCAGGATGCGCACCGCGACGCTGCGTGGGCCGGATCCCTCGGCCTGGACGGCGACGAGCGGGCCCGCGAGCGCGGAGGCCAGCGTCTCGCCGTTGAGGCAGTACGCGTCGATGGTGACCTCGTCCTCACGGAAGCACTGGGCCACGCGCTCGCCCAGGAAGACCCCGGCGGGGCGGGGCGAGTGGCGGCGCGGGCCCGGCAGGTCGTGCCAGTGTGCGGGGGTCGAGGTGGTGGCGGGGCGGGTCACCGTGGGCGGTGTGCCCTGCTGGGCCCGCCTGACCAGGCCCTCCCGCTCCAGGAGCTCGACGGCGCTGCGGACCGCGCCGCGCGGCACGGCGAACCGGGCGCTGAGCTCTGCCTGGGTCGGCAGCCGCTCGCCTGCCTGCAGCTCGCCCTCGCAGATCAGGGCGCGCAGGCCGTCGGCGACCACGTCCCGTGGACGGCGTTGTCCTTCGTTCGAAGCGCTGTTGCCGGGCACGGTGTCATGGTACAACGCGCTGCCATTGAACGGGAGTTGTCGGTTCCCCTCTGCCAATGTGCCGCCCTCCGGCGCGGGTTGCCCCCTCCCGAGGGCGCTCGTCCTCAATCTTCCCCAAGGCCGTAAGGGCCGGGGGGACCCCCATGACGGACTCGCTGTGTCGGTGGGGGCCGGCACCGACCCCGCCAGGGGCGCGGGGAACTGCGCGCCCAGCCATCAGCGGCCCGCAGGCAAACGCCACCCCAGCAACCCGCAACCCGCAGGCAAGGGCAACCCCGCCCCCGCCGCACCCGCACCCCCCCGCCCACAGGCGAACCGCACCTCCTCAACCCGCCCCGCCGCGCGGCGCAAGCGCGATGACCGAGAACACACCGCCCTGCGGGTCCCGCAGGAGGGCGAAACGGCCCGGTGGGATCGACGTGGGCGGGACGTGGACCTCTCCGCCCAGCTCCCGCACCCGCTCCGCCACCGCGTCGCACGACTCGACCTGGACGTACACCATCCAGTGCGACGGCACCTCCGGCGGGAAGTCGGAACCCATCCGCATCATGCCGCTGAAGCTCTCCCCGTCGAGCTTCCACTCCGTGTACTCGGAGGACGCCCCGTAGGGGTTGGCGTCGCCGCCGTCCCAGCCGAAGACCGTTCCGTAGAACGTCCGCGCCTGGTCGCAGTCGCGGGTCAGGAGCTCGAACCAGCACATGCCGCCCGGTCGGTCCACGACGCCGAAGCCCTTGTGCTCCTTGGGCTGCCAGACGCCGAAGACGGAGCCTTCGGGGTCGGCGAACACCGCGAGGCGGCCCGAGTCGAAGACGTCCATGGGGCCGGCCACGATCGAACCGCCGTTGCCGGTCACCGCCGCGGCCGTCGCGTCGGCCGACTCGACCTGGAAGTACACGAGCCACGCCACCGGCTGCCCCGGCGCCATGCAGGGCCCGTATCCGCCTGCGTACTCATCGCCGAGCAGGAACATGCCGTAACCGCCGGCCTCGTCCATCGGAACGTCCGCGCCCTGCCAGCCGAAGAGGCCCCCGTAGAAGGCCTTGGCGGCGGGTACGTCGGTCGTCGAGAGGTCGGCCCAGGCCGGTGCCGAGGGGCGGTTGTAGATCTTCATGCGGTGCTCCCGGGGTCGTATCGCCTCCGGTCGACCATTCACGCACGCGTGCCCCGTCCCGGCAATCGGGACGGGGCACGCGTGCGTGAACTTCTGAGACCTACCGCCTCAGGACCTACAGGCCGTAGCGCTCGCGCGCTTCCTTCACGGCCGTGACCGGGACCTCGCCGCGCCGGGCGAGCTGGGCCAGTGCCGCGACGACGATCGACTGGGCGTCGACGCCGAAGTGGCGGCGGGCCGCCTCACGGGTGTCGGAGAGGCCGAAGCCGTCCGCACCGAGCGAGGACCAGTCCTGCTCGACCCACTGCGCGATCTGGTCCGGGACCTGACGCATGTAGTCCGAGACCGCGAGGACGGGGGAGTCCACGCCCTCAAGTGCCTTGCGGATGAAGGGGATTCGCTCCTCGCCGCGCAGCAGGGCCGCGTCCGCCTCCAGGGCGTCGCGCCGCAGCTCGGTCCACGAGGTCGCGGACCACACGTCGGCGGCCACGCCCCACTCCTCGGCGAGCAGCTTCTGGGCCTGAAGGGTCCAGTGGATCGCCGTGCCGGAGCCCAGCAGCTGGATGCGCGAGGCGTTGACAGGGACGGTCACCCCGGCCGACTCCGCCGTGTTGAAGCGGTACAGGCCCTTGATGATGCCCTCGTCGATGCCCGCGGGCTTCGCCGGCTGCGGCATCGGCTCGTTGTAGACGGTCAGGTAGTAGAAGACGTCCCGGTCCTCGCCCGGGGCCGCCTCGCCGTACATGCGGCGCAGACCGTCCTTGACGATGGCCGCGACCTCGTACGCGAAGGCCGGGTCGTACGACATGGCCGCCGGGTTGGTCGCCGCGATCACCGGGGAGTGGCCGTCCGCGTGCTGGAGGCCCTCACCGGTCAGGGTCGTACGACCGGCGGTGGCGCCCACCAGGAAGCCGCGGCCCAGCTGGTCGCCGAGCTGCCACATCTGGTCGGCCGTGCGCTGCCAGCCGAACATCGAGTAGAAGATGTAGAACGGGATCATCGCTTCGCCGTGCGTGGAGTACGACGACGCCGCGGCGATGAAGTCGGCCATCGAGCCGGCCTCGGTGATGCCCTCGTTGAGGATCTGGCCGTCCTTGGCCTCGCGGTAGTACATCAGCTGGTCGCGGTCGACCGGCTCGTACGTCTGGCCCTTCGGCGAGTAGATGCCGAGCGAGGGGAAGAGCGACTCCATGCCGAAGGTGCGGGCCTCGTCCGGGACGATCGGGACCCAGCGCTTGCCGGTCGTCTTGTCGCGGATCAGGTCCTTCATCAGCCGGACGAACGCCATGGTGGTGGCCATGGACTGGCTGCCGGAGCCCTTGTCGAACGCCGCGAACGACTTGTCGGCCGGGGCCGGCAGCGCCTCGATCGCGTGGCTGCGGCGGGCCGGGGCCGGGCCGCCGAGCGCCGCGCGGCGCTCCTGGAGGTAGCGCACCTCGGGGGAGTCGGCGCCGGGGTGGCCGTAGGGGACCACGCCGTCGACGAACTGGTCGTCCGAGATGGGCAGTTCAAGAAGGTCACGCATGTTCTTGAACTCGTCGTTGGTGAGCTTCTTCATCTGGTGGTTCGCGTTCTTGGACGCGAAGCCGTCGCCGAGGGTGAAGCCCTTGACCGTCTGGGCCAGGATGACGGTCGGCGCGCCCTTGTGGGAGAGGGCGGCCTTGTAGGCGGCGTACACCTTGCGCGGCTCGTGGCCACCGCGCGAGAGGTGGAAGCACTCCAGGATCTTGTCGTCCGAGAGCAGCTTCGCCATCTCGACGAGCGCCGGGTCCTTGCCGAAGAAGTCCTCGCGGATGTAGGCCGCGTCACGCGTCTGGTACGTCTGCACCTGGGCGTCGGGGACCTCGCGCAGTCGGCGGACGAGGGCGCCGGTGGTGTCGAGCTGGAAGAGCTCGTCCCAGGCGCCGCCCCACAGCGACTTCACGACGTTCCAGCCGGCGCCGCGGAACTGCGCCTCCAGCTCCTGCACGATCTTGAAGTTGGCGCGGACCGGGCCGTCGAGGCGCTGCAGGTTGCAGTTGATGACGAAGGTCAGGTTGTCGAGGCCTTCGCGGGCGGCGAGCGCGAGGGCCGCCGTCGACTCGGGCTCGTCCATCTCGCCGTCACCGAGGAACGCCCACACGTGGGAGTTGGAGACGTCCTTGATGTTCCGGTTGGTGAGGTACCGGTTGAAGCGCGCCTGGTAGATCGCGGAGAGCGGGCCCAGACCCATCGAGACGGTCGGGAACTCCCACAGCCAGGGCAGGCGGCGCGGGTGCGGGTAGGAGGGCAGGCCGTCGCCGGCGGACTCCTGGCGGAACTTGTCGAGGTGCGCCTCGGTGAGGCGGCCGTCGAGGAAGGCACGGGCGTAGATGCCGGGGGACGCGTGGCCCTGGATGTAGAGCTGGTCGCCGGATCCGTCGCCCTCCTTCCCGCGGAAGAAGTGGTTGAAGCCGGTCTCGTACAGCCAGGCCGCGGACGCGAAGGTCGCGATGTGGCCGCCGACGCCGTACTTCGAGCCGCGGGTCACCATGGCCGCCGCGTTCCAGCGGTTCCATGCGGTGATCCGGCGCTCCATCTCCTCGTCGCCGTCGATGACGGGCTCCGAGGAGGAGGGAATGGTGTTGACGTAGTCCGTCTCCAGCAGCTTCGGCAGGGCGAGGCCCGCGCCTTCGGCATGCTGGAGCGTGCGGCGCATCAGATACGCGGCCCTATGCGGGCCGGCGGCCTTGGCGACGGCATCGAGGGAGGCCGCCCATTCGGCGGTCTCCTCGGTGTCACGGTCCGGGAGCTGGTCGAGCTCACTCGGAAACTTGGCTACGGGGTCGATCACGATCGCCGCCTTCCGGACAGGAGGGGGGTGGAGAAAAAGGGGGCCTTTGTCTGGCAGGACGGGGCCTTGGACCGGTGAGTCCGCCGTTGACTGTAAGCCGACGATCGATGATCGATCAAAGTGTTGGACCCAAAAACTTCTTCGAATCGCGAAAGTCGGCACAGGGTGCCGCGAAACCGGGCACCGGGTGCCTTGTTTTCCAAGGGGGGGGCGAGTGCCCTCGGCGGGGCTCTCGCTCTCGGCGGCCGACTGAGAGTTACGCGGTGCTGCTCAGGCGCTACGCGGCGCACACCCCAGAACATGGGCCTTCACCATCAGACCGATGGCCGGATCCCGCCGCCGGAACGCCGCCACGAGGTCCTCGTGCTCCTCCGCGTACGACTTCTGTACGGTGCCGAGCCAGCGGATCGAGAGCGCCGTGAACACCTCGATGCCGAGGCCCTCCCATGTGTGCAACAGCACACTGTTGTCGGCCGCCCGCACCAGCTCGCGGTGGAAACCGACCGTGTGCCGCACCTGCGCGGTCCCGTCGGTCGCCCGGTCCGCTTCGTACAGGGCCGCCACATGCGGCTCCAGGGCCGAGCAGTCCTCGGCGAGGCGCCCGGCCGCCAGCTCCGCCGCGATCTGCTCCAGACCGGCCCGCACCGGGTAGCTCTCCTCCAGGTCGGCCGCGCTCAGGCTCCGCACCCGTACGCCCTTGTTGGGCGCCGACTCGATCAGGCGCAGGCTCTCCAGCTCCCTCAGGGCCTCACGGACGGGCGTCTGGCTCACCTGGAGCTCCGCCGCGATGCGCCGCTCCACGATCCGCTCACCGGGCTTCCAGCGCCCGCTGACGATCCCCTCCACGATGTGCTCGCGGATCTGCTCGCGCAGCGAGTGGACGACGGGCACGGTCATGGGGGCTCCTTCAAACGAGCGGCGACCTGCCAAACAATACGGCCGCGCCCCCGCCCGGGAAGAGCCCGGGCGGGGGCGCG
>NZ_JBEZKW010000061.1:0-42358 GCF_040651795.1 Streptomyces sp. NPDC048361 | reverse complement strand
CGCCGCGCCCCCCGCGCTCGTCGGCGGGGGGGTGGTGCTCGGAGAGCCCGACCCCCCCACCTCTGGGGCACCAGCCCGGGCCGGTCGCGGTTTCGGTCGCGGTGTCGTCTCTGTGCCGGCGCCGACGGGGGCGCGGTTGCTCTCGGCGCCGGTTCGGCCTTGGCGCCGAGACCAGCGCTGCTAGCTGTCCCCGCCTGGGGCCTGCTGCCCGCCTTGGAGTTGGTCCCGGCTTTGGACCTGAGGCCGGCCGGGGTGCTGTTCGCGCCGCCGCTCCTTCCCTCGCTCGGTCGGCACCTCTTCCTCGGGAGCACCGGGCCCGGCGGGCTGGATGCGGGCGGCCTCGGCTCGGATCATGGCGTTGAGTGCCGCGAACGGGTCGATGGGCATGGGTGAACCACCTTGCTGTGTACGCGAGTTGACTGTCCGACCTGGTTCCGTACGGAACGGTCAGCAGCGCAGCACCACACAGCGCAGGCCCGTCGCCGCTGAGGGACGACGGGCAGGAGCGTGAGCGAAGGAGGACGGCGGTCCGGGCCGGCGCGGCGGCGTGGCGGCGTCCGGTGACGGGCGGTCCGGCCGCGCGATGCGGCTCGGCTGCGGCGGGAGCGCGGCTTCGGCCGCGTCCGGAGTGGCCTCGCTCGACGGTTCGGGTGCCACCGACACCGCGGCGCTGTCCACCGTCCGTCCCTCGACCGCCTGGGCCTCGGGCACCGCCCCGAACAGCACGCCGAGCACCAGCAGCACCACGAGGGCGCGGCGCAGGACGGTGAGGGAGACGGACGGCACGAGGACAGCTCTGCCCAGCCAAGGCGGTGACGTGCTCGTCTTGCCCACAGATCCGCTCTACCGGGTGATGCGGTTTGGCGCTGTTGACGCTGTTGGCGCAGCGAACTCACGCCGTCGGCCGCCTGCCCTGCCCGCCTCGCGGCTCCGGCAGGGCAAGAGCCGCGGGGCGACGTGCTGCGGAGAGGGCACGGCAGGCGGGGCCGGGTCGCGAGGTGACCCGGCCCCGCCCCCCACCCAACTTCCGTACGCGTACGTTTTCGCGCCCCTGCCCGTGGCCGGCCTGGTCGGAACGTCCACGGGTGAGGGGCGGAGTCCCGCCGTGTGCTAGGCCTGCGGCGGGCGGTCCTGGGGCCTTTCGGTGCTGCCCAGTTGCTCATTGAGCTTCTGCTGGGCCGTGTCGACCTGGCTCTGGTACTTGTTCCCGGTCTTCGCGTCGAACGCGTCGCCGCCCTTCTCGACTCCCTGGCGCGCGGTGTCCTCGTGACCCTTGAGCAGGCCCTTGAGCTTGTCGAGCATCGACATAACTGCCTCCTTGCGGATGCTGGCACACCCAGCATCCGCGCATTCGCCGGGCTTCGCACCCCCAGGAGCCGACCGGGCCGTCATACCGGGCCCCGGCCGTCCGGGACCTAGCCGCTCTTGCCGACCGCGAGCTCCGCGCCCGAGACGGTCGCCACGACGCCGTCCTTCTCGACGCGCACGCCGCGCAATCGCAAGTCCTGGGCCTCCTTGGGCAGCGTGAACGAGAAGGACAGCCGGTCGGACAGCTCCGGCGGGCGCATCTGGAGCAGGCCGGCGACCAGTTTCGGGTCGATGCCGACCTTGGAGAGCAGCCAGGGGTGGTCCACCACCACGTCCACGAGGTTGACGCCCATCAGCTGGTCCACAAAGCGGGGTGTGCCCATCAGCTCGTGCAGTTTCGCCTCGTTGCGCAGGGCGGCGTCGATGCCGCTCTGGGGCACGCCGAGCCGCTTCACCACGGCCGGCACCGACAGGAGCGCCTTGACGCGGGCGGTGTCGCGGCTGATGAGTTCGGCGGTCTCGCGGTGCAGTGTCAGGCCCCTGTTCTTGCCGGGTCGGTAGGTGGCGATGCCGGGCATGTCGAGACTCATGCCGTCGACGTCCGTGGAGAGAGTGCGGTCGCCGTCGAGCCTCAGCTGGGCGTCGGCCCGTACGCGAAGCTCCTGTCCCGCGATGGTCAGCCGGCCGTCCGCGGCGATCGAGTTGTCGCTGCGGCGGCTGAACTTGACCTGAGATGCGGCGAGTTCGCGGTTCATGTCGTCGAATGAGAGCGCGATCTCACCGTTCAGGTTGCCGATGACGGCACTGCGTATGTCGCTCGGCAGATCGCCGGTCAGCTCGATGTCGCGTGCGCTGGCCTGGACTTTCGCGAGAGATATCCGGTCGGCCGGCACGTGCGGCACCGTGACGTCGACACGTTCCAGGCGCTTGTTCAGCACCTGGGTGAGGAAGGGGAAGCCGTGGATGTCCACCTGGGGGGCGGCCTCCAGGTGCAGCTGGTGTTGCAGCGCCTGCTGTGCCTTCTTCTCCGCGTACATCGCGGCACATCGGTCCGCGAGCAGCAGGAAACCGGCGCAGACGACGATGGCGGACAGGAGTTTGGCGGCGCGGGGCAGGGCGGCGAACGCGCTCCGCGTCCGACGAGGGGCGCGCCTGGCGCGGCGCCGGTGGCCGGCGCGGCGGCGCTCGGGCTCATGCTCGGGCTCCTGCTGCGGGGCCCAGAAGTCGTCGTGGGATCCAGGGTGCGGGAAGGCCCCTGAGAGCGCTCCCGGAGCGTTGCCCAGCGTGTCCTGCCGCGGTATGGCGGCCGGTATCGCCGCCGTTGTCACGGCCTGCGTCGCGGCCGGTGTCTCCTCCGTGGCGTAGTCCGGTTCGCCCCAGGGGTCGTCGCCATCGCCGGGGTGGGGCTCCGGTTCGGGGTCGGCGAGTGCCGCCAGTTCGTCATAGGGGTTGCGGTAACGGGGTTGCATGCGTGTGGGGGTTCGCATCACCTCATCCCACCACACATGATCCACTCGTATCGAACCGCAGACGGCGATAGGTCCGGAATGGGCGCCTGAGAGCGCTCACATCCGCCGTGCGGCACGGGACCGTGGCGAACAACACGTCACACGGCTCACGTCACACGGCTCACGTCATACGGCTCACCTCATAGGACGGACCCGTCCCGGGTGTGCTGCCTGCGGGCCGCCATCCACGCGTACACGAGGACGCCCGCGAAGAGGAACAGCACGCCCTGGTAGACCGCTTCGTAGCCGGAGCCCGCCACGAGCCACATGGAGAAGCCGAAGGCGAGCACGGCCAGGACGGCGTCGCGGACCAGGCGGGAGCGGTGTACGCGTTCGGCCTGGCCGGAGGCGAGGAAGTAGATCTGGGCGGCGGCCGACAGAAGGTAGGGGACGGTGGCGGTGAAGGTGGTCACCAGGACGAGGATCTCGAAGACTCCCTGGGAGCCCGCCGTGTAGTTGTAGACGGTGAGGAGCGAGGCGAGAACGGCGGTGACCAGGACGCCGGCCGTCGGCACGCCGCGCCTCTTGACCGCGAACATCCTGGGGAAGAGGCCGTCCTTGGCAGCGGCGTACGGGGTCTGGGCGCTCAGCAGGGTCCAGCCGTTGAGCGCGCCGACCATCGAGACGAGGGCGGCGAGCGCGACGGCCGTACCGCCCCAGGCGCCGCCGAACATGGCGTTCACGGCGTCCGTGAACGGGGCGGTGGATCCGACGAGCTTGTCGTGCGGGACCGTACCGAACACGGAGAGCGTTCCCAGGAGGTAGATCACGGCGGCGCCGACGGTGCCGAGGATGGTGGCGCGGCCCACGTTGCGGCGCGGGTCGCGGACCTCGCCGGCGCTGACGGCGGCGGACTCCACGCCGAGGTAGCTGAAGAGCAGGATGGCGGCGGACGCGGATATCGCGCCGATCCCGGACTGACCGCTCGCCTGGAAGGGGCCGAGGTTGGCCGGGTCGAAGAAGAAGAGCCCTCCCACGGCGACGAGGAGCAGCGGGGCGAACTTCATTACGGTGGCGACGAGTTGGACCGCGCCCACGTACCGAGTGCCGGCGAGGTTGGCGAGCGCCGGGAGCCATTGGAGCAGGAGGGCCGCCGTGATGGTGGCGGTCTTGGAGGCGCCCACGGGTATGAGGACGTCGAGGTAGCCGACGGCGGCGACGGCGAGTGCGGCGTTGGAGACCCAGGTGGTGATCCAGTAGGACCAGGCGGCGAGGAATCCGGCGAAGTCGCCGAACGCCTCGCGCGCGTAGACGTAGGGGCCGCCGGTCTGGGGGTGTCGTTCGGCGAGGCGGCCGAAGACGAGGGCGAGCGCGATCGCGCCGGCGGTCAGGATGGCGAACGCGACCAGGCTGATCGTGCCGAAGGGGGCGACGGAGGCGGGCAGTAGGAAGATCCCGCCGCCGATGATGTTGCCCATGACCAGAGCGACGGCGACCGGCAGGCCGAACTGCCGGGCGTGCTTGTTCTGGGGTTCTCGCGTGATCATGGTGGGGGGGCGCGCCTCTCGTACGGGACAAACCTGACCATGGTCGGGTACGGGGTCCGCCGTACCAAATCAGCTGGTTTTGTCCTGTACGGCGCAGCCGGAAACCGGAAAAGATCCTTCCGCTTGGCTGGTTGACGGCGAATCCTCCATGACGGCCGCGGCTTCGGTGACCAGCGGAATCTGTGGTCCTTGGCCTTCGCGCAGCCAGCGCCGCAGCACGTGGTGCACCTGTACGGCGCCCACCAGCTCATCGTGACCGGCCACCGGTCGCGACAGGGTGTGGGGCGAGAGCAGGAAGGGGCGGGACTGCTCTCCGCCGAGTCCGCCGTGCGAGCCGATCTGCTCCTCGAAGGCGTGAACGGTGCCGGTGACGGGGTCGTACATGGAGTTGACCATGATGTCGGCGGTGTGCGGGAAGGTGTCGGTGCGCCGGATCGCATCGGCCGCGCCGCGCCCGAACCCCCTCAACGGGCCCTGTTCGTCGGCGAGTTCGGCCAACGGCACCTCGACGCCGTCCGGGCCGAGCACCACCGCGCCGTGCTCCCGGCTGCGTACGAGGAGGAAGCCGATGCCGGGGTGGGCGGCCAGGGTGGTCAGCAGCGCCGGATGACGGCGGTCGATTTCCTCGCGGGTCGCACGGCCTTCGATGTCGGGGAAGGAGACGAGGCCGAGGTTGCCCGAGGCGAGGACCACCGGGCCGGGGCGGGGCTCCGATCCGCCCTCCCCTTCGGCCGGCCCCTGCCCGACGGGTTCCGCCACCCCGGGGTTCTCGTCGACCGGCCGGTGCAGTGCGACCCGCACCGCGTACCTGGCCTCCGCGCCGCTGCGTGTACGGCGGGCCCGGCGCGGCACGGGCAGCCCGCAGCCGGCTCGCACGAGGTCCTTCAGAGTCAGCCCGAAAGCGCTCTCAAAGGTCTCGCCGGGGCTCTGCCCGTGGTCGGAGAGGAGTACGACGCGGTAGTCGCGGGGCGCGTGTTCGGCGGCGTCGGCGATGAGCGCGAGGGAGCGGTCGAGTCGCTTGAGTACCTGAGCGGTGTCCCGGCCGTGCGGGCCGGAGTGGTGCGCCACCTCGTCGTAGGCGACGAGGTCGGCGTAGACGGCGGTGCGTCCGGCGAGCATGTCGCCCATGACGGCGGCCACGACCACGTCGCGTTCGACGACCGTCGCGAAGGCGCGGATGAGGGGGTACAGGCCGCCGCGGCCGATGCGCGGGGTCTGCTTGCGCAGCCTGGCCCGCGTCGCCTGGGCGATCTCCCGTCCGACCTCGGCGACGAACGAGCCCGCGGTGCGCACCGCGTTGGCGGGGTCGGAGAAGTAGGCGAAGTATCCGGCGCGAGAGCGGTTTCTGCGCCCTCTGCGGGCGGCCGCGGTCAAGACGAGGGCCACCTGGTCGGCGCCGCCGGAGAACAGGTTGCCGCGGCTGGCTCCGTCGACGGTGAGCAGGCCGCCGTCACCGGTGCGCTCGACGGCCCTGCGCTGCAGTTCGACGGCGGATGCGGGCCGGTTGGAGACCATGACCTCGCCGCTCTCCTTCTCGTACCAGCGGAACGCCGGCACGTCGAAGGTGGTGCCGTGCAGGATGCCGAGCTGGCTGGCACCGGTCTGGCTCGACCAGTCGGTACGCCACGGGGTGAGCCGGTGGGTGGTCCGCAGCCATGCCCCGACGGTCGGCATCAGACCCTGGCCGACGGCGTCGCGCAGAACGCGCTCTCCGACGCCGTCGAGCTGGATGAAGACGATGCCCGGCGGGGTCGGTATCGGGCCGTCGCCGTGTCCGCCGCGTCTGCGCCGGCGGCGCAGGGCGAGCCGGGAGAGGCGGCGCCGGTAGGCGTCGTCGTGGCGTACGGCCAGGGCGGTCGAGGTCGCCGACGCGACCGCCGACATGACCGCGGCGACGATGACCGCGGTCTCCGGGTCGGCCGCGCCCCGGCCGGTCGGGATCAGGCGGAGCGCGATCAGGAGCAGCGAACCGTTCAGGAAGAACACCAGGAGGCCGAGCACGAGCGCGGGCACCAGCAGGAACGCCCGCACGACCAGCGGCCACACCAAGGCGCTGAGCAGCCCGAAGGCGCCCGCTCCCCAGCCGGCGGTGAGCGCGACCCTGGTGATGCCGTCACCGTTGTCGGAGGTGAGTTCGAAATCGGGCAGGATGCCCGCGAGAACCATCAGGGTGAGTGTCGAGACGACCCACACCGCTATCACCCGGAGCAGGGCGCCGCCCGCAGTCCGCCACCGCCCCACGCCGTCCGCCCTTCGATGTGCCCGTTCCCTCCCCACCCTGCCACAGGCCGCGAATCCGCAGGTGGCGCGGGCCGTGCGGGGGCGCAAGCCGCGACGCGCGGGCGCGGGCCGCTCGAGGTCAGCAGCCGTCGTATCCGGCGGTCGGCATGGAGAGGCGGCGGTGGATGTGGGCCTTGTGCGTGGCGTCGTAGTCGGGCTCGTCGAGTCCGGCCGTCTCCAGGCGCACGCCGCGTCGGCGGCACTCGTCGGAGAACTCCGGCACCGACGTCAACGCCCGTGCCAGCACTCGCTCGTTGGGCGCGACGAACACGTCGACGAGGCCCGCGTCGACATCCGCCCAGATGCCCGCGTGGTCCGGACGCAGACCGTAGAAGAGCAACTGCCTGGTGACCAGGTAACCGCGGCCCTCGGCCCAGCGCGTACACATCTCGTGCTGGCTGCGGGTGTCCACCAGAAAGGGATCCAGATCGAGTTCTTCCAGGGGGGTCAGGCTCGCGATCGCCGCCACACGTACGTGGTCCATGGCCGTCCCCCTGTATACGCCGTAGGGGGCGACCCTACTCCCCTTCAGGGCGGGGAGGAGTAGCCGCAGGAGTGGCAGATCTTCCAGCCGTCCTGGCTCACCGCCAGGACCCCTCCGCACCGCGGACACTGCTCGGAGTGCATGGTCACGGCACCCCTCCCCTCTGGTGCCGGATGCCTACCCCCTACTGCGGTGCTTTGCGCGCGGGGAGATTTAGGCTCGTCGTGAACAATCGCTGACGACCCCCGTACAGCGAGGAGAGGATCGCGTGCCGGTGGAGGTCACTTGGTGGGGTCATGCCACCTGCACGATCGAGGATTCCGGGGTGCGGGTGCTGACCGATCCGCTGTTCGCGCGTCGCCTCGCGCATCTTCGCCGGCGCCGTGGAGCGCTCCCGGGGCCCGAGGCCGCGGTCGCCGACGCCGTCCTCGTCTCGCATCTGCACGCCGACCATCTGCATGTGGCCTCGCTCGCACGGCTCGCGCCCGGCACCCGGGTGATCGGGCCGGCCGGCGCGGTGCGTTCCGTGCCGGGGCTCGGGCGCCTCGGTCTGCGCGTCACGGAGGTGCGGGCCGGCGACGTCGTCGACGTGGGAGCGGTCCGGGTACGGGCCGTGCCCGCCCGGCACGACGGGCGCAGGCTGCCGGTCGGGCCGCGCCGCTCCCCCGCGCTCGGCTATGTCGTGGAGGGCGAGGCCCGCACCTACTTCGCCGGGGACACCGGGCTCTTCGACGGCATGGCACAGGCGGTCGGGCCGGTGGACACGGCGCTGCTTCCGGTCGGCGGGTGGGGTCCGGGGCTCGGCCGGGACCATCTCGACGCGGGGCGCGCGGCGCGGGCACTGGCCGAACTGGGAGCGCTCTCAGCGGTGCCGGTGCACTACGGCACGTACTGGCCGGTCGGGATGGACGGGGTGCGGCCGCACGAGTTCCACGCCCCGGGCGAGGAGTTCGTACGCCAGGCTGCGCGGCTCGCTCCGAAGGCCGCGGTGCACCGCCTGGAGCACGGTGAGAGCGTGCGTCTGGAGGCCAGGCGGTGATAGCGGGCCGGGTCCTCGCGCTGGCCACGACGGTGACGCCCGAGACGACCCAGCAGGCCGCCGGCTACCCGACGCTGTTCGTCCTGGTCGTCCTCGGTTCGCTGGTGCCGGTGGTGCCCACGGGGGCGCTGGTGTCGACGGCCGCGGTGGTGGCCTTCCACCAGACCGCCTGGTTCTCGCTGCTCCTCGCGTTCGGGGTGGGTGCGCTGGCCGCGTTCATCGGGGATGTGGCGCTGTACTGGCTGGGGCGGCGCGGGGTGCGGTCGAAGAACGGCTCGCGTCTGCTGGAGAGGTTGCGCGGCCGGGCGGCGCCGGACCACTTGGAACAGGCCGAGCGCAAGCTCGACGAGCACGGCGTCGTGGTGCTGGTGCTGTCCCGCCTGGTGCCGGCCGGGCGCATCCCGGTCATGCTGGCCTGTCTGCTCTCGGAGATGCCGCTGCGCACGTTCGTTCGCGGCGACATCCCGGCCTGCCTGGCCTGGTCCGGCGCGTACGGCCTGATCGGCATTCTCGGCGGCTCGCTGTTCGACGAGCCGTGGAAGGGCGTGGTGGCGGCCGTGGCACTGACCCTCTTGGTCAGTGGCGTGCCCGCGGGGTGGCGAAGAGTCCGGCGCGGGTGGGTGGCGGCGCACGGCGGGGGGTAGGCGCGGACGGCCGAAAGGGCGGAGGCGCACGGCGGGTGGGGAGGCAAACGGCGGGGGTGGATGAGAGCGCTCTCGGCGTCGGCGAGCAGGTGGGCCGAGGAGATGGGATACCGCGTGAGAGCGCTCTCGGCATCGCCGATCAACTGAGCCGAGCCGCCACACGACCGTATGAGAGCGCTCTCTCGGCGTCGAAGAGCAGGTGGGCCGAGGAGATGGGCCAACGCTTGACAGCGCTCTCGGGGTCGACGAGCAGGCGGGCCGAGGAGCCGGGCACCGTGTCCTCGGGATCGGCGTGGACGTGGCTCAGGCGTCAGCGCAGTTCGTCGAGGACTGAGACGAAGCGGCTCAACGCCTCCTGTACGTGAGGCAGTTGGAGGGGGTCGGCTGCCGCGAGGGCGTCGAGTCGCTGGTCCGGGGTCGCGCCGAGGAGGGGGCCGGTGGCGAGGCGGACGCGCAGGGCACCCAGTTCGTCGCCGAAGCGGTGGCCTCCGGGGGTCGGGCCGGCGAGGCGGCGCGTGAGGTAGTCCTCCAGCTCCATGGAGTCGGTGACGCCCCGGGCGGCGAGGCCGGTGCGGAACGGTCCGAGGTCGGCGTAGAGATGACGGCCGGCCTGTGGGGGTTTCGCGAGGGCGCCGGCGTCGAGTACGGCCTGGTGGGCGGCGAGCGCGATGCGGCCGTGCAGGGCGGCTGCAAGCCGGGTGCGGTCGGCGACGGGCGCCGGTTCGCTCAGCGCGAGGGCCGCGGCCGCGCCCACCGGGGTGCCGACGACGGCGCCGAGCGCGGCGAGGATGTCCAGGGCGCGCGCCAGGCGGGGCGCCACGGCGTCCGTGGCGGGGAAGCGGGCCACGGCCGCGGGCCAGCCCGGCGGGGTGAACGCGCCGCCCAGGTCGGCGAGGACGGTGACGTCGTCAGGGCACATCTCGGCGGGACTGAGCGGCACGGTTTCGTGGAGCCGGTGCACTGTGTCACGCCACGTCTCGTCGCTGATGATGTGGAGCCCCTCGCCGACGGCGGCCTCGCAGGCTTCCCGTACCGTCTCGGGCGGCGCCACGGTGGCGGTCGGGTCGTCGGCGACGCAGAGCAGGAGCAGCCTGGGCCTGCCGCCCTCGGCGCGCACCCGGCGGACGGTTTCGAGCAGCGCGTACGGGTCGGGTACGCCGCCGCACTCCGCCGGGGTCGGCACGTGGTAGGCGGGTCTGCCGAGCAGCCGGGCCTGCGGGGTCCACCACGCGGGGCAGGGCCTCGGCATCAGGACGTCACCGCCGTACGCGCCGAGCAGGGCGACGAGCAGTGGCTGTGCGCCCGGCGCGGCCACGACACGCTCCGGGGTGGTGGGCAGTCCGCGCCGCAGCCAGTAACCGCAGGCCGCCTCGCGCAGCTCCGGTCCGCCACCGGGCGGCTGGGGTTCCGTGCGTCCCGCGGCGGCTCGGAGTGCGGCAGCGAGTTCCGGAAGTACGGGCAGGCCGGGGCCGGGAGCGGGTGGCCCGTACCGCACCGGCCCGCGACCTTCGGCGTCCGTCCCGTGCATGCCGGCTCCCTCCTGAGACCGTCTGGCCCTGCGGCCCTCGTGCACCCCTTGAGTCCTGTGGCCCTCGTGCACCCCTTGAGTCCTGTGGCCCTCGTGCGCCCCTTGGGCCCCGGGTGCCTCCCACACCGCACACCCGCCACACCGCGAGCCGCGCGTTTCGGCCCCTCAGGTCTTTATACGGAGGTTTGGCCCGGGCCGCCGCTTGTACGCGGACGGGGTGGGACGGGTGTCGGCTATCCGGAGCGGTGGATGTGCCCACGACCGCCTGCCAGCGAGGGTTCCGTCAGCGTGGGGGTGTCCGCGTGGGGCCGCCCGCGCGCGGGGAGGCGTCCGCGAGGGGGAGGCGTCCGCGAGGGGGCCTTCCGTGGGGCAGGCCGCGACGGGCCGCGTCCGCGTGGAGGGGCGTCCACGACGGAGCCCCGGGTGCGGCAGGCCGGAACGACGCGCCCCGTTAAAACAAAGGCGGCCGAGTGGTCAGCGGGTCGGGCGGGTCAGGGCGAGGGCGGACAGTTCGGATTCCAGGCCGCGGCCCTTGGCGCGCACCACAGCCTCGGCGACATCGGCGAGTTTGCGGTTGGTGCGCTGGGAGATGGTGCGCAGGATGCCGAAGGCCGCGTCGGCCTCGCAGCCCAGGACGTGCATCACGATCCCGCTGGCCTGGTCTATGACCGGGCGGGAGCGCAGCGCCGTCTCCAGTTGCTCGACCTCGGCGAGCGCCGCGTGGTAGCGGCGGTCGCGGACCAGAGCGGTGGTGGTCTCCTTGGCGAGGATGCCGACCGGGCCGCGCACGATGTCCCTGAGGGAGCCGGGGCGGTAGCCGTAGAGGCTGACCGTCACTTCGATGCCGGCCCGGCGGAAGGGGAGGGTGACGCAGGAGCGTACGCCCGACGCGAGGGCCAGGGCGCGGTAGCCGGGCCAGCGGGCCTCGGTCAGCAGGTCCTCCGTGTCCACGGGCTCCCCCGCGTCCAGCGCGCTCGGGATCGGCCCGTCGCCGCAGGCCAGCTGGACGGAGGCGAGGGGCGCCAGGTCCGGGTGGGTGGCGGTGATGCGGCGTTCGGGTCCGCTGTCTTTGATGGTGGCGACGGCCCCGCAGCAGGCGGGCGCGCAGCGCACCGCTTGTTCGGCGAGCAGGGAGAGCCGCCGGTCGACGGTGGTCGCTTCGGGCTCCTGGCGTTCGGGCTCGGGCAGCATCGCGAACACCTCCTCATACTGCGGCTTCCCGGGCTCCTCGTGGGGAAACGGTACGGGCCCCCGGCTCGCGGCCGAGCGACTAGCTTTCTCCCATGACGCAGACGGAAGACGGCTTCGGCGACGAACTGGCGGACTTCGTCAGACGGGTGGGCGAGCTGCGCACCGCACGCGCTCGCCCGGTCGGCGAACACGCGGACCATTCGGTGGTCCTGGACGCTGCCCTGTTCGAACTCCAGCATGTGGCCGAGCAGTTGTGGCCGCGCTACGAGCAGATGGCGGCCGGATCCGGCGTCCCGTCGCCGGAGGAGCGGCAGGAACGGCTGCTTCTGAAGGCGCTGTTCCAGCGGATGCCACTGCCGGTGCTGCTGGTCGACCGGGAAACGGTCGTACGCAGGCTGAACTTCGCGGCGACGGGGCTCACCGGGGCCCGTGCCGGATATGCGACCGGCCGTCCCCTCGCGGCGCTGCTGACGCCCGGCGACCGCGCCGCCTTCCGCTCGCAGGCCGCCGCGGTGGCCCGGGGCGAGGGCGACCGGGGGCTGACCGTACGGCTCCAACAGCGCCCCGATGAGCCCCTGCTGGCCACGCTCACCGCGCTCCGCCCGCCGGACGAGCCACTGCCGGCGGTGCTCGTGGTGTTCCAGGCGGGCGGTGCCCAGGGAAAGGCGGGCAGCGTCCAGGGTTCGGCCGCCACTCCCCCGCGACCGAGGGCGCCCGACCTCGCGGAGTCCACCCGGCACGCCGAACTCATGGATTTGGTGGGCGCCATGGCAGACACGCTGCTTCAACTGCCGCCGGGGGAACGGGAATCCATACTCGACCGTGCCGCGCGGGTGCTGTGCGCAGGGTTCGCACAGTGGGTCGTGGCCGACCTGGTCGACGGTGGGCTGCGGCGCGTGATCTCCCTGGGACCGAAGGATCCGGCGGCGGCTTCCCTGTTGCGCGTGATGGCCGACCAGGATCCGGCGAGTTGCCCGGTGGTGCTCGAAGCGGCGCGGGCCGGGAACGGGGTGTTGCAGGTCCAGCCCGAGGACGTCGAGGGGTTCGGACACGATGCGTCGGGGACGCCGGTGCTGGCGCGCGCCGAGGTGTCGTCCCTGATGTGTGTGCCGCTCGGGGCGCCCGGACCGGTTGCGGGGGTGCTGACCCTGTTCCGGACCGGCTCCGCCCGCCCGTTCTCGATGGCGGAGGGGCAGGCGGTGGATGTGATGTCCCGTCACATCGCGCTCGCTATGCGGCGCCCCGCACCCGACGTGACGCCATCTGCGGTTCCGGACACGGCAGTTGATTCGGACGAGCGGTCCTGCGCGTCGGCGTCGCCCCCCTCTCCCTCATCTCCCCCGACTCCCTCGTCGCCCTGATCGTCGCCGTCGCCCCTGCCGTCCCCGCCGTCCGCGGTTTCGCCGCCGCCATCAGCTTCGCGTTCGCCACCGTCTTCCCCTTCGCGGCCGTCCGCGTCTTCGCGTCCGTCCGCGTCGTCGCGTCCGTCCGCGTCTTCGGTACCGGCGCCGATAGCGGTCCCGTCTTCCGTACTGGTGGCGATACCTGTCCCGGCACCGGTACCGATGCCGAGTGGTTCGCCGCCGCGGCCCCGTCCCGCGCCGGGTGACGGTGGTCGTCGCACAGGTCACGCAGGGCCTGGTCCCGCAGACGGCTGCAGCAGCGCGTGAGCAGCCGGGAGACGTGCATCTGTGAGATGCCGAGGTCTTCGGCGATCCGGCTCTGGGTCATGTCGCGGAAGAACCGCATGTAGAGGATGGTGCGCTCCCGCTCGGGCAGGCATCGGAGGCCCGGCTTGACGGACTCGCGGTCCACGACGATGTCGAGGGCCGGGTCGGCGCCGCCGAGCGAGTCGCTCAGGCTGTATCCGTCCTCGCCACCGGGGAGTTCGGCGTCGAGGGAGAGCGCGCTGAAGCTGTCGATGGCCTCAAGGCCCGCCCTGACCTCGTCCTCCGTCAGCCCGGCCTGCGCGGCCAGCTCCGCCACGCTGGGCCGCTGGGATCCCGCGGTCGCGGCGAGTTCCTGACCCGCCACGCGCACCCGCCCCCTCAAGTCCTGCACGCGGCGCGGCACATGAAGGGTCCACATGTGGTCGCGGAAGTGCCGTTTGATCTCACCGGTGATGGTGGGGACGGCGTAACTCTCGAACGCGGCGCCACGGGCCGGGTCGTAGCGGTCGACGGCCTTGACGAGCCCGAGGGCGGCGACCTGACGCAGATCCTCCAAGGACTCGCCGCGGTTGCGGAAACGTCCGGCGAGCCGCTCGGACATGGGCAGCCAGGCGTTGACGAGATCCTGGCGCAAGGCGTTGCGTTCGGGCCCGTCGGGCAGCGCCGCGAGCCGTTCGAAGGCGGTCACCGTCTTCGGTGCGTCGTCGTGCGGGTGCCTTTGCTTCGCTTGCTTCGCCGTCGTGTCGGTACGCATCTGCGGTCCCAGCTCCCTGAAAACGGTGCGGCGGATGGTTGTCACCGGGGAGCCTTCGGCAGGGCACATGGGCACGCCCGGAGCGCACTACCGCTCCCACGGACGTGCCTCCGGTCCGAAGCACGTGGTTCGCGTGCCCCGCGTTCGCGAGACCAAACGGGGGTTGTGCCGAAGCCGCGAAGATTGTGTCGAAGCACTCAAAGGGCGGGTTTCCCGTGCTGCGCACCCGGTACCCGGCGTACCCGGCCTCGGGACCCAACGGACCGACGGACCCGACGGACCACGTGACCGCGTGACCGAGTGACCGAGGGACCGAGGGACCGAGGGACCGAGTGATGAACAGGAACGGGGCGCCGAACTCATGGCACGTTTCGTCAGGGAAGTGATGACGCCGGGCGTGACAGCCGTGCCGCCCGACGCGTCGCTTCAGGAGGCGGCGCAGCTGATGCGGGCCCAGGACAGCCGCGATCTGCTGGTCACGAGAGCCGGGCGGGTCATCGGGGTGCTGACGGACCGGGACATCACCGTACGGGCGGTCGCCGAGGGGGCGGATCCGCTGATCGTTAGCGCCCAGTCCGTCTGCACCCGGCCGCCGGTCTGCGTGGGCCCGGACGACGAGGTGGCGACGGCGCTCTCGCTGATGCGCCGCCATGCGGTGCGGCGACTGCCCGTGGTGGCCCACGGGCGCCCTCTCGGCATGGTCAGCCTCATAGATGTGACGGCCCATCAGGATGCTCAGGATGCGATCCCGCACCCACCGACGTGAGCCGCGGGCCCGACTGGTCGTGGCGGCACCGGAGTTGCGGGCCCGCGTAGAAAGCCGCGTCGCAGGTGGGGGGGCCGATGGAGTGCGATGCGGTCGGGTACCGTCGCGCCATCCGGGTACCCGCGTGCCATGACGTACTCCAACTGGCACAAGCGACTCGGCGCCCAAGACCAGGCGCTCTTCGACTTCGCGGCCACCAGGCACTGGCCGGCCGCCGAGGCCGTGCTGCCGCGGTTGAGCCGGGCCGCCAACCACGGCGTGCTCTGGTTCACGGCGGCGGCCGCGCTGGGCGCGACGCGCTCACCCCGTGCACGCCGGGCGGCGGCACGGGGTGTCGCCTCGCTGGCGCTGGCCTCGCTGACGGTCAACACCGTGGCGAAGCGCGCGGTGCGCCGCGACCGTCCGTTGCTCGACGCGGTGCCGCTGGTACGCCAGTTGAAGCGCCACCCGATCACGACGTCGTTTCCCTCCGGTCACTCCGCGTCAGCCGCGGCGTTCGTGACGGGCGTCGCCCTGGAGTCCCGGGCCTTGGGTGCACTGCTGGCCCCGGTGGGGTTCTCGGTGGCGGCGTCCCGGGTGTACACCGGGGTGCACTATCCGGGCGATGTGCTGGTGGGCATGGCTCTTGGCGTGGGTGCGGCTTTCGCCGTGCGCGGGCTCCTATCGACGCGTACGCAGCCTTCGCCGGCCGGCCGGCCGCAGGCCGAGGCGCCGGGCCGGTCGACGCGGGACGAGCCTCCCGCGCCACTGACCGTCAACCGGCCGGCGGCGCGCCGCTGAGCCGTCGCGCCGCCGAGCGACGGGCACAACGGGGTCAAAGGACCCAAGGACAAACGGACCAATCGGGGTCAATGGGGTCCGTAGAGTCGGCAGAGGGCACCGAAGACACGCACAGAAGACACAGAGGACAGGCAGCGGTGAGGGGCCGGAGCGACACGTTCGTCGCTGCGGCCCCTCGTGGGTGGGCGGACCCCGGCCGGTCAGGAACCGTCCCGTGGGAGGAGAGGGCCGAGCGGGCCGAGGTCGATGTTGAGATCTTCGGGGCGCAGCCCGAACTTCGACCTCAACTCGCCCATCCTGTCTTCCAGGAGCATGAGCGTGAGCCCGATCCGTTCCTCCTGGTCCTCGGTGAGCGCTCCGGTCTCGACGCGGCGCAGGGCCTGGCGTTCCATGAGCTGCCGCAGGAGTTCGATGACGGTCAGGACCAGCCGGGCGAGGTCGCGCTCCACGGTGTCGGGTTCGAGGTTCACCCGGCGCCGCGTACCGCCGTCGCTGTCACCGCCGGCGCTTCCGCTTCCGTTCGCGCTCCCCCGCGCGTCCGTGGCCGCGCCATCGGCCCGGGCGGTCTCTTCCGCTGCCGCCGCCCCAGCCGGGCCGCCGGCAGCGGCGGCACCGGTGTCGCCCGCGGCCTCCAGGGCGTCGAAGAGGTCCGCGTTGATGATGTCCATTGCGTCCATTACAGGGGCTCCTCGTACTCCTCGAAGGGGGAGGGGACGTTGGAGCTGACCGAGCTCACCAGCGCGTTGAGATCGATGCGGACGAGGTCCACGTCGGCGATCCGCAGCGTCAGGTCGCCCGTGATGACGACGCCGCCGGCGAGCAGCCGGTCGAGCAGGTCCACGAGGGCGACCTCACGTTGCGCGAGGGCTTCTCCGGTGTCCCTCACCTGTCCTCCCGGCCTTGGTCGCTGTCCCTCACAGGTCCTCCCGGCTGGTCGCCGCGCCTCACAGGTCCTCCTGTCCCTCGTCCGGCCCGCCGGCGAAGGAGTAGGGGGCCCAGGGGCCGGTCAGCTCCACGCGTACGCCGTCGTCGTCCGCGGGAGTGTGTTCACGCACCGCGGCCACGAATCGTTCGCTCTGTTCGCGCGGCACCAGGTACGCGGCGTTGAGTACGTTCTCGCCGGGTGCGCCGGAGAGCTGGCTGCTCTGGGGGCGGTGCAGCCGTCCGTCCTCGGCGTGTCCGCGCAGCTGGGTGTGGAGGGCGCGCGCGAGGGTTCCCGCGCGGCGCCAGGTGTCGTCGCGGGACTGGCGCTGGCCGAGCCGTCGGCGCAGATAGTCCCGGCCGCTGGAGACCTTCGACTCCGGCTCCGGAGCGGCCGGTTGGGAGTGCGCGTACACCTTGACGCCCCATTCGACACGGCCGTCGAGGCGCTCGATGGTGGGTACGAAACGGGCGCGGCCGGAGTCGATCAGGCGCCGCACCCCGCTCTCGTCGCGGCACACCGTGGCCAGCCGGAGCGGCACGGGGCAGGTGACCGAGGCGAGCGCGGCGATCACCGCCTCGTGTGCGCGCGCGGTCCCGGCGAGCCAGTCGAGGTCTTCGAGGTGGGAGCGGAGCGGGGCGGCGTCGAACTCGGCGGCCGGCACCCGGCTCACCGCGGCGCACAGCCCGTCGTGCTCGATCACACGGGGCGGCTCACCGTCGAGCCCGCGCACGCCGTCGGGGAGCACCCCGGAGAAGGGGGGTGTGACGGCGTACACGTAGAGCAGCTCGTCGTCATTCATCGGTCACCGCCCGCTGCTTCTTTGCCGCGACGGCCTCGGGCTCGGCGGCCTCCGGCTCGGCGGCGCGCGCCGACTCCATGGCGGCGATCCGAGCCTTCAACTCGTCGTTCTCGCGGGCCAGTTCGCGGCGGCGGGCGCCGGTGGAAAGGGCGGGATCGTCCTCCCACCAGTCGATGCCCATTTCCTTCGCCTTGTCGATCGAGGCGACGATGAGCCGCAGCTTGATCGTGAGCAGCTCTATGTCGAGGAGGTTGATGCGGATGTCCCCGGCGATCACGATTCCCTTGTCGAGGACGCGTTCGAGAATGTCGGCCAGGTTGGCGCCGCCGCCGTCGGACGGGTAGGCGTCTGGGAATCGTGCCGGGGTCGCCATCAGTTCCTCCCGAAATCGGATGCGGCGGGTGCGGGGTGTTCAAGCCGGTCGAGGAGTTCGTCCTCGCGGCGGTCGAACTCTGCCTCGTCGATCTCGCCCTCCATCAATTGCTTTTCCAGTTGGGCGAGTTCGCGTCGCACGGTCGCCGGATCGTAGTACTGCCGCTCCGCTTCCGCGGCGACCTGCCCGAGCACCCAGAAGGTGCCTCGGACGGGCGCCGCGGGAAGCAGCAGCAGCTCCTTCAGGAGGCCCACTCGAATTCACCCCGTGAAGCTGTAGGGGGGCAGCGGGCCGTGCACCTGGATGACGAGGTGCGGCGCCTGGGCGCGCAGGCCGTCCACGGTGGCGATGAACTCGTCGGCGCGGTCGCGCGGCACGAGGAAGGAGATGTTGGCAAGCCAGCCGGTGGACTGCGGCCCGGGGCACTGCTCATCGGCCGCGTCACGCAGGGCCTGATCGACCAGCGCGGCGTCCGTCGCCTCGCGCTGCTGCACGGCGGCGGCGATGCGCTCACCGAGCCGCAGCTTGTCCTCGTACGAGCCTCCGCCGGACTTCCGGTTGGCTTCGCTCAGGGCGCGCAACTCGGCGTTGTCGGCGAGGACTTGGTGCAGGACGGCTTCTTCGTCGTGGGTCGCCTTCACGTTGTACTCGACCTTGCCGTCGAGCGCTTCGAGGCGTTCCAGATAGCGGTGCTCGTGCTCGGCGAGCACGGCGCGTACGGCCTCGTCGTCGGTGGAGACCCCGCCGAATCGCATCGGCAGCACGGGCCCGGCGGACCCGGCCTCGGCGAGTACGTTCTGGTGGGCGAGCAGGTCGCGGCGCTTGGGCTTGAGCTCCTCGGGGGCGTCGCTGACCAGTGCCACGAGCTCGCCCTGCTCTACCGTGCGGACGGGGCGCGGCGGGTTGCCGATGCCGCCCATCTGTTCCGGCAGCCTGCCGTGGCTGCGGCGGGCGATGCCGTAGACGTACGTGGTCATTCCTGCTCCTCCTTACGGCGCGTGGTGGTGCGCCGGGCCCGGGGCTTGGGCTCGCGCTCGCCGTCGTCGTCGCGCGCCTCCTTGAAGGCGTCGGAGATGGTCTGCGCGGCGCCCGAGAGCGCTCCCTTGGTCTTGCCGCGGGCGCCCGATTCGGTCATGTCGCCGACCAGGTCGGGGAGTCCGGGGTTGCGGTGCGGGCCCGCCTCCAGGTCGAGGCGGTTACAGGCCTCGGCGAACCGGAGATAGGTGTCGACGCTGGCGACGACGACACGTATGTCGATCTTCAGGATTTCGATGCCGACGAGGGAGACACGCACGAACGCGTCGATCACGAGTCCTCGGTCGAGCACGAGCTCCAGGACGTCATAGAGGCCGCTGGAGCCGCCGCCGCCACCGCTTTGCTGTGCCGGGACAACCGTCATGGTGTCCGACCCTCCTCACGTGTTGTCCTACTCGCTTCTGTCGGGTCTGTCGGGTCTGTCGGGTCTGTCGGGTGGTGCCTGTCTGTCGGGTCCGCCAGGTCTGTCAGGTTTGTCAGGTCTGGCGGGTGGTGCCTGTCGTCCCGTTGGGAACTGTCGTCCCGTTGGGGACTGTCGAACCGTGGGGAACTGTCGAACCGTTGGGGACTGTCGAACCGTTGTTGGTCACAGTCGTCCTGTTGCCGTACGGCCGCGAGGTATGCACTCGACCGGCCGCCCGGCGCGTTCACTTGTTCCGGTCGGCCCGGCCGCGTTCGTATCGGTGCAGCCGCTGGTAGCCGGTGAGTTCGCCGCGCGCGTCGAGTTCGACCTCGTACGAGGCGAGGAGGCTCATCGTGTCCGGAACCCGGGAGAGCTCCAGGACCTCGATCTTCAGTAGCCAGCCGTCGTCGGTCCGCTCGAAGGACGAGACCGATTCGGCGGCCATGCCGATGAGCTCGGAGAGCTGGGCGCGTGCGCCCCGCAGAACTTGCACCGCGCTCGGGAGGTCGTCGTCCTCACGGGACTGCGGAGCCGTCTTCGCCGGTGCACTCGAAGCTGTCTTCGCCGGTGCACCACTCGAAGACGTCTTCGCCGTGGTGCTCGAAGCGCTCTTCGCCGTGTTGCTCGAAGCGCGCTTTGCCGTTGATCTCGAAGCGGTCTTCGCCGTCGTCTTGGATGGTGTCTTCTCTGAGTTCTCGGGTGTGTCAGCCATGTCACCTCGCGTTCTAGGCCTTTCGGGTAGCCGCGACGGAGCTGCTCAAACCCCCTGGGAGCGGTTCCGCCAGGACTGATGTGCCGAGAGCGGCACAACGGGGCACGGCGGGCGGCGCGTCAGCGGCCGCCGTCGCGGGGCGCGCCGAGCGGGCTGTGCGGCGCTTCGGGGGCGACCGGCGGGACGGGCGGCACGACCGGGGCACCAGGGGGAACCCCGGGTTCCATGAGCGATGCGGGCCGGTCCGGCGGCGCGCCGCGGCTGCCGCGGGCGCTCCGGCTCAGCAGCACTGCGGCGCCGAGCAGCAGTACGGCGACGATCAGCGCGGCCAGCCAGTAGGGCAGCGCGAGGCCGAGCACCAGGAGCAGGAACGCGGTGAGCGCGGCGCCTCCGTAGAGTCCGGCCGCGCCGGCTCCCGCGTACATCCGTGCGGCGTGGCGCTGGTTCCTCGTCTGTTCGCGCAGCTCGTCCCTGATCGCGTCCCGGACGACCTGGGAAAGCTGCTCCGGCAGATTCGGCAGGTTCGTTTCCATGGCGGCCGAGTACCCCGGGGGCCCGTAGGCAGTCCCGCCGACACCCAGCCGCGCGTCCATATCGCAAGACGCGTATCTCATTATCTGGCGCCACATTCTAAAGTGGGCACAGGATCAAGGCAGTTCGGCGAAAGGGAGTCAGCCATGTCACAGGAGACGCCGCGCGCGACGCAGAGCACGACGCAGAGCGAAAGCGCGGTCTACACCCACGGCCATCACGAGTCCGTGCTGCGCTCCCACACCTGGCGTACGGCCGCCAACTCCGCGGCCTATCTCATCGGCGAGCTGAAGCCGCACATGCGAGTCCTGGACATCGGCTGCGGGCCCGGCACCATCTCCGCCGACCTGGCCGCGCTGGTACCGGACGGGCATGTGACCGCGGTCGACCGCGCTGCGGGCATCGTGGAGCGGGCCCGGGAGTACGCGGCCGGGCGCGGTCTGGAGAACATGTCGTTCGCGGTGGCGGACGTCCATGCGCTGGACTTCCCCGACGACACGTTCTGTGTCGTCCACGCCCACCAGGTACTGCAGCACGTCGGCGACCCGGTGCAGGCGCTGCGCGAGATGCGCCGGGTCACGAAGCCGGGCGGGATCATCGCGGTGCGCGACAGCGATTACGGGGCCTTCGCCTGGTACCCGGAGTCACCCGCCCTCGACGGGTGGCTGGAGCTGTACCACCGGGTGGCGCGCGCCAACGGGGGCGAGCCGGACGCGGGCCGACGGCTCAAGTCCTGGGCGCTGGAGGCGGGTTGTACGGATGTGACGGCTTCGGCGAGCACGTGGTGCTTCGCCACCGAGGAGGAACGGGCGTGGTGGAGCGGGCTGTGGGCGGAGCGTACGGTCGCCTCCTCGTACGCGGATCTGGCGGTCGAGGGCGGGCACGCCACGGCGCCGGAGCTGGCCGCGATCGCCGAGGCCTGGCGTGCGTGGGGCACCCAGGACGACGCCTGGTTCATGGTGCCGCACGGTGAGATCCTCTGCCGCGTGTGAGCGGGGCGAGGCCGGACGGGGCCGGGCCGGACGGGGCCGGTCCGGACGGGGCCGGTCCGGATGGGGCCGGTCCGGATGGGTCGGGGCCGGACGGGGCCGGTCCGGGATGCGCGGGAAGGCGCACCGTGACGAGAATGCCGCCGGTGGGGCGGGGTGCCAGGTCGAGCGTGCCGTCATGGGCGCGGACGATGCTGTGCACGATCGCCAGGCCGAGCCCGACCCCGGCGTGCTCGTCGGTGCGTACGCGTTCCGCACCTCGCTGGAAGGGCTCGATGAGGGTCGGCACCAGCTCCGGCGGCAGCACGGGACCCGTGTTCTCGACGGTCACCACGCTCGCGTCGCCGAGCACGCCGGTGGCGACCCTCACGGTGCCGTCGGCGGGGAGATTGTGGACGACGGCGTTCTGCACGAGGTTCGTCATCATCCGCAGCAGGAGCTCGGCCGAGCCGGCGGCGGGCGCCGCCGCTCCGGTGACGTCGAGCGTGATGCCGCGCCGTTCCGCGAGCGGGAGCAGGGTTTCGGCGGTTTCCTCGGCGACGAGTGAGAGGTCGACGTGGTCGCGGGCGACGTTCCCCCGGTCGCTGCGGCTGAGCAGCAGGAGCGCCTCGGTGAGATCGATCGCGCGCGTGTTGACGACCCGCAGGCGGGCGAGCAGCTCGTCGTGGTCACGCGTGGGGTCCTTGTCCGCCACGTCGAGCAGCGCCCGCGAGACGGCGAGCGGAGTACGCAGCTCGTGGGAGGCGTTCGCGGCGAACCTTCGCTGCTCGGCGACGTGTGACTCCAGTCGGCCGAGCATCGCGTCGAAAGCGTCGGCCAGTTCACGGAACTCGTCCTGGCGGCCCTCCATCCGGACCCGGTGGGACAGCGACCCGGTCCCGGCCGAACGCGCCGCGGCGGTGATCCGCGTGAGCGGCGCGAGCATCCGGCCGGCGAGGAACCATCCGCCGACGAGGCCGAACAGGAGCAGGAAGAACATCGCGACGGCCGCGGCGGGGGCGAAGGTGCGCACCAGGAGGTAGCGGTTGGGGGCGATCCCGAGGAGCCCCCTGGAGTTGTCGGGTACGTAGCGCAGCAGGAACACCCAGACCACGGCCAGCAGCAGAGCACCTGCCACGGCGAGGAAGCCGGCGTAGCTGAGGGTGAGCCGCAACCGGACGCTGAGGCCGGGGCGTCTAGGCATGGGGACCGCCGGGGCGGGCGCCGTCGCCGTCGGTGTCGGTGTCGGTGTCGGTGTCGTCGGTGTCGATGCGGTAGCCGACGCCCGGGACGGTGGCGATGATCCACGGTTCGCCGAGCCGTTTGCGCAGCGCGGAGACGGTGATGCGGACGGCATTGGTGAAGGGGTCGGCGTTCTCGTCCCAGGCCCGTTCCAGCAGGTCCTCGGTGCTGACGACGCCGCCGTCGGCGGCGATGAGGACGTCGAGCACGGCGAACTGCTTGCGGGTGAGCGCGACGTAACGGCCGTCACGGAGGACCTCCCGGCGGAACGGGTCGAGCCGCAGGCCGGCGAGTTCGCGGACCGGCGGCCGGGCATGGGCGCGCCTGCGCTCCAGCGCCGCAGCCGCATGACGAGCTCCCGCAGCTCGAACGGCTTGGTCAGGTAGTCGTCCGCCCCGAGCTCGAACCCGGACACCTTGTCGTCGATGCGGTCTGCTGCGGTGAGCATGAGGATCGGGATGCCGCTGCCGGAGGCGACGATGCTCCGGGCGACCTCGTCACCGGAGGGGCCGGGGATGTCGCGGTCGAGGATCGCGAGGTCGTAGGAGTTGACGCCGAGCATTTCCAGCGCGCGGTCGCCGTCTGCGGCGATGTCGGCGGCGATCGCTTCGAGCCGGAGGCCGTCACGGACTGCTTCGGCCAGGTAGGGCTCGTCCTCCACGATCAGTACGCGCATGCCCGCAGCGTAGACAGCACGGCATATCGCCGGCGTATGCGGGGCGCGTACCCGGCGAGCGTCCTTGTGCCGGGCTCCAGCTCCACCGATGCGTGTCTGGCCGGGAGCTCGGTTGCGCTCAGGAAGCAGGCGCCGGTGCCGGCGTGGGGCGGGTCAGGTCCGGCGGCGTCGTGCGCCACCAGCGGCGCGAAGCCAGCGCGGCCAGGACGGCGCCGGTGGCGTTGACCAGGACGTCGTCCACGGACGACACGCGATCGAGCCGCAGTACGTACTGAGCGGTTTCGACCAGGGCCGAGCAGCCCGCGCCGAGCGCCAGAATCCGCGGCACGGAGGCGAGCGCCGCGAACCGGATCGGGGCGAAGAAGCCGAGCGTGGGCGCGGACGCCGCGGCCGATGCCTGCCCCGCGGCTGGCCCTGGCGCCGGAGCCGGTGCGGATGCCGGTCCTCAGGTCGGGGCGGGTGCCGATGGGGAAGCGTCGTGGTTCATGCCCCTATTGGAGACGGCAGGTCGTTGCGGCGGCGTATGCACTTTTCGATACGCCGGCGATACACGCGGACTCCGGGACTCCAGAACTCCGGGACTCCAGAACTCCGGGACTCCGGGACTCCGGGACTCCGGGACTCCAGAACTCCGGGACTCCGGCTCACGTTGCGACGATCGGCGGGCGCCCCCACATCCACACCCGCCGATCACCGATCGCCGATCGCCGATCACCTGCCGCGGGCGATCTCGCCCAACTAGGCTTCGTCACATGGAGATTCTCGGGACAACGCTGCGCATCTGCGTCGACGACCTGGAGAGCGCGATCGTCTTCTACGAGCGCGTCACCGGCAGTCAGGCGCTCCGCTTCGACCGTGGTGGCGTGTCGGTCGCCGCCGTGGGGGCCTTCCTGCTGATGAGCGGTCCCGAGGCGGAGCTCGACGTGCTGCGCAAGGTGGCGGCGACGGTCGCCGTCAAGGACGTCGACGAGGCGCACGCCGCCCTGACCGACGCGGGCGCCCGCGTCATCGCGGGGCCGGTCGCGACGCCCGCGGGCCGCAATCTGATCGCCGTCCACCCCGACGGTTCGGTCTTCGAGTACGTCGACCGCAAGCCGGCGTACTGACCGTCCGGGCGTAGGCAGCCCCAGGCCGCAGACGACCCGGTGGGCAAGTACCGCCGGGGCCCACCGCCGTGGCCTGCTCCTCCCTTACTCCTCGCCCGCTCCTCGCCTACTCCTCGGGCCGCATGCGGTACTGGTAGTGGTCCGGGAGGGGGTCGTCGGTGAGGCGGGCCCATACCTCGTTCAGGGTTTCGGCGCCCTCGCGCAGGTCGGCGACCTCGAATCCCGCGGCGAAGAGGGCGCGTGCGGCGGCCGAGTCGCCCTCCGCGAGCAGGAGTTGGGCCTCGATGAGACGGAAACGGCCGCGTTCGCGCACGGCGGGGCGCAGCCGGGCCCATATCGCGCGGGCTTCGGCGGGGCGGCCCGCCGTGAGGAGGGCTTCCATCGCCTCGCGGCCGAGCGCGGCGTCGGCCGCCGTCCAGGCCTCGCCGTCCCTGCGTTCCTGGCAGAAGTCGTCGTACGCCTCGACGTAGCGGTCGGCGGCGCGGCTCGCATGTCCGGAGAGCTGGTCGGCGACGGCGAGGCAGCGCAGCAGCGGCCAGCGCGACGGGGCCAGTGGCAGGCCGCGCTCCCAGCTGCGCACCGCCTGGGCCCGGTCGCCGGCGTGCCATTGGGCGATGCCGAGGTGGTACTCGGTGAGCGGGTCGGCGGGCGCCGTCTCCAGCATGTCGCGCCAGTGCGGTGCGACGAGGCTGGGGCCGGGCGGCGCCACCTTGCGCGGTTCGGGGAACACGCCGGAGCGCAGCAACTCCAGCCAGGGCTGCTGTTCCTGAGTGAGCGTCAGTTCAGGGAACGGGGTGCCGGGCAGTTTCACCCCCGTACGCAGAGCTTCGAGGGCGCCCCAGCCCGAGCCGGTGGCGAGGCTCTCGGCGGGCTCGGCGTCGGCGAAGGGGCGCCAGGCGGCGTAGGCCTCGTCGACCGTGGTGCGGGGCAGGGCTCGCTCAAGGCTCGCCTCGGTCTCGGCGCGGGCGGCCGTCCAGTCGGCGCCGTGCACGAGCGCGGCGTCGGTGGTCAGCGGGCCGTACGCCTCCAGCCAGGCGAACTCGGCGCCGGGGTCGAGCGGCACGTGTTCCAACTGGGTGCGGGCGAGGCCCGCCTGGATTTCGGCGTATCCGGCGGTGCCGGGCTCGGTCAGCCATTCCTGCCAGCGACGCCCGCCCCGGCCCGAGCCCCACAGGAAGAGTTTGCGGCCGCGCAGGGTGTCCGTGGAGGTCTGCACGAGGCCGTGCCCGCTCGCGTCGAGCGAGGCGATCCAGCGGCGGGCGCCGTCGGGAACCTCGTAGAAGTAGTCGGCGGGGTGTTCTCCGCGCAGCGGGTAGGTGCGGTCGACGCCGTCCCAGGTGGGCATGGGCACCCGGCGCAGGGTGTGCTCATAGCCGAAGTGCCAGGCCTCGTCGGCGGGGGCGAGGACACGGGTGCGCTCGCCCTCCTCGACGGCGATGTTGGACCACCAGTAGACCGGCGCGGTCCTCTCGTGCGGATTGCGGATGCGTACGCCCACGTACAGGAAGTCGGAGTCGTCGGGGAGCCACAGGTCGACCTGGAAGGGGAGGTCGCGCAGCCGCTCCCACTCCCACAGGCGGACCATCCGGCCGCCGTCCGGCGCCGGTACGAGGGCGGCGTGCAGGGGGGCGCAGGACAGGGTGGTGTGGCCGGTGGCGCCGATGTTCCACTCGATGCCGCCGGAGAACCAGGCGCCGTTGAGTGCGAAGTCGGCGGGCTGGAACACCGGGTTGGTGTAGAGCAGTTCACGGCCGGTGGGCTTGTGGAACAGGGAGTGCACGCGGCCGCCGAGGCCGGGCAGCACGGTGGCGCGCAGCCGCTCGTTCTCGATCACGATCGTGTCGAGCTCGATGGGGGACCGCTGCCGTCCGTAGCCGTCGAGGACTCGCACCGGCAGCAGGGTCTCCAGCGGCCCGTACCCGATCTGGCGCGCCATGTCGCGCGGCAGCCCTTCGCGGGCCCGCTCGTCGAGCCGGTGCAGTTCGTCGCGCGGGCGCAGCGCGGGCAGCGGGTTCGCCTCGCCCAACGGGGCGCCGGGCAGGGTCAGTACGGCACGTCGCACGGTCGTCGCCAAGGCAACCTCACTCCCTCGTACGGGGCTTCGGCGGCTCTTTCGGCCGACCCCCCGATGACCATGGAACACCGCCCCACTGACAACGGCCAGGGGCACCCCGGGTCAGGATTGCGCAAAGGCCGAGTGCCCGGCGGGCCGAGCCGGGTGCGCGGGGCGGCCCGCGCACCGTATATCGATCGACACATTCCGCTCCGTGAGCGACGATCTACCCGCAACGGACAGGCCGTACGCGGAAGGACAGCGGGACATGAGCGATCAGCACACCTATCGGGTCATCGTGCGCGGTGTGTGGGACGGCCTGAGCGACGACTCACGGGCGCGGCTGCTGGCCGAGGCCGACGACCACGGGCTGACCGCGATGGAGTTCACGCCCGAGGGCTCGCTCGCCTACGACCGCGTCCTGAAGCACTTCTCATGGCGCTTCACCGTGGTATCCGACGCCGCCGACGGCGACGAGATGGCCGCCGCGATCGCCGAGGACCGGGCCGAGTCCGCGCTCTCGGCGCTCGGCCACGGGTTCCGTGATCTGCGCTCGACGGTGACCGACCTCGACACCATGAAGGTCAACTACAAGCGCAGCGGCCGCCGTTGAGGCCAGGCGTCGCAACAGCTCCCCCTGCCCGCCCCGGTCAGACTGCGGCGTCGAAGTACAGCTGGCTCGTGTGCGCGTCGAGGGGATGGACGGAGATGTTCAAGTAGTTCAGGTCCCCCTTGCACACCGTGCACACGGATCCCTCGATGACGTCGGCGGCGTCTTCGCTTCTTTCAGCCCCAGGTGACCGAAAGGCGTGGTGGGGGGCTGCGTCGCTCCCGAATGGGGCTACGGAAGCGCGCGGTGCTCCAGCGGGCTCACGGGCTTCAGCCCCTGAATGAACCTGTCGACATCCGACGTGGGCAAGGTGAAGGCGAGGAGCGCCGCGTCGTCCTGGAAACCCACCTGGTACGCCGCTCTGACGTCGGCAGCCCGCCCCGGGATCGTCAAATTCATGTGCTGGGCCACCTGGGCAGGCGTCACCCCATCGAGCCAGTACGGCACCCGCCGGGCTGGTGCCTCCCGGCTCTGTCCCGACCGCGGCTCCGAAGGTGCCGAACAGGCCGTGAGCGCACCCACGAGTGCGGCACACAGGACGCCGACAAGGGTCCTTGGCGACGGCGCGGCGGAGGCTCGGCGTCCATGTGTCATCGTCCGGAGTCTCCGTTGCGTCCAATGTCCGCACCGCCCCCGGCGCCTGTCCCGGCGACGTCATTCAGCTGCGTGCGGGGCGATCCGCCCCCGGCAGCAGAACCGCCCGACGCCCCCTCGGTCCAGCCATGACACGAACCCCCTCATCGTGACGTCAACTTGGGCCAGTTTACGTGCACACAACACAAGCCCCGCGTGCATATTTTCCGTCCGACAGGCACCGGATCATGGATCGCCAGCCGTCACGCATCCGCCCTTACCGCCCCGAGCGCAGCAGCGCCGGCCCTCCCCCTATGCCCCGAGCGACTCCCCACGCCGCTCCGTCATCTCCTTCGTGATGGCCCACCGTTCGTGGTCGCGCCACGCGCCGTCGATGAAGAGGAAGTCCGGCGAGTAGCCCTCCAGGCGGAAGCCGGCGCGGCGGACCAGGTTGACGGAGCCCTCGTTGCGGGGCTGTATGTTCGCTTCGAGGCGGTGCAGGCCGAGCCGGGTGAAGGCGTGGCGGACGACCAGAGTGAGGCCCTCGCTCATCAGGCCGCGGCCGGCCGCCGGGGCGAACGCGCCGTAGCCGAGCGCGCCGCTCTGGAAGGCGCCCTCCACCACGTTGTTGATGTTGATGAACCCGGAGATGCGGCCGTCGCCCCGCTCGCACACCAGGTAGCCGTGCCGGGTCGGATCGTCCAGGAGGCGGTCCACGTAGCTCGCATACGCGTCGGGGTCGGCGGGCGGGAAGAGCCAGGGGGCGTGCAGGGCGCGGCTGGCCGCGGCGAGGGCGGTGAACTCCTCGGCGTCCTGGCGGGTGAAGGTGCGTATGCCCACGCGGGGGCCCTGGGCGAGGAAGCCGGACTCGGTTCGCATCGGGTCAGGTTACTGATCCGATCACGCGGACGGTGGCCCCTACGGCCGTCACCTGTTCCGCCTGCGCAGGAAGTAGCCGCAGCACAGCCCCACGACGAACACCGCGAGCAGCGCGAGATACAGCGGCATGGTGACCTCGGGGATCAGCAGCCGGATCTTGACGCGGCGGGTGTTCTCGAAGATGAAGACGAGCGCCAGGACGGCGAGGACCAGGACCGCGATCCTGCCCGGTGTGACGAGGCCGCCCGCCCTGTCCTGCGTACTGCGTGACTCACCCCTCGGACTCATGGCGCCGCCCTTCCGCTCGTGGTGCCACAGCTGCGTTGCGCCCGGCGTGCGCTCGTGGTGCCGCAGGTACGTTGCGCCCAGCGTGCGCTCGTGGTGCCGCAGGTACGTTGCGCCCAGCGTGACGGATGCGCTGCCCCGGGGTGCGCTGGAGCGAGCCGTATGGGTGAGCCACTGCCCGCCCACGCCGGCCCCTGCCCGCCCGCGCCGGCCATGCGCTCCCTGCACCGGCCTTGGGGTCGCCTTGTCAGACAAGTGAGCGCCGGGCATGCTGGGCCTTCCGGTACGTCGAGGCGGTACGGCGAGGGGTGGACCATGGCGGGCAACGGACAGCGGCGCAGGCCGGTCGTGGCGCTGTACGAGCGGATCGCGGATGCCATCCACGACGGCACCTATCCCCCGGGCTCCACCCTGCCGTCCGAGCCGAAGCTCGCGGGCGAGCTCGGTGTGAGCCGCCCCGCCCTGCGCGAGGCGCTGCTCCTGCTCCAGGAGGACGGGCTGCTTTCGGTACGGCGCGGGGTGGGTCGCACCGTCAACGACCGGCCGCCCCAGCGCGGCTTCGAGCACGTGCAGCCGCTGGACGATCTGCTGGGCCCGGTGCGCGTGCGGGCCTTGCTGCGCAGCCGCGAGGAGCCCACCGACTTCACGGCGCAGCATCTGCTCGCGCCCGCCGGGTCCGAGCTGCGCTTCTGGGAGTCGTTGCTGGTCGGGGCCGATCTCGCGGTCGCACTGAGCCATGAGTGGGCGGCGCCCGAGGAGGTTCTGGAGCGGTCGCACCCCGCGTTCGCCGACGCGCTCCGCGCCGAGCCGGCCGCCTCGATGCTCACCGTCCTCGGCGACGCCTCGCGCGGCGTGGCGTTGACCGCGCACAGCGGAGTGAGCGCCACGCTGCTCGGGCGGCGCAGGGGCGAGCAGCTCGACCGGCCCGCCGACACCCCGGCCGTACTGATCACCCAGGTCGTACGGGTCGATGGCACCCCGGTCATGGCCGCCAAACACATGCTGCCCTCGGGCGCCCCGGCCCTCCCGATCCTTCAGTCGAACTAGGCACCGGGGCGAGCCTCGTCGGCCCGGCATCGGACGGGGCAGGGGCCAGGCCCCGGAGCACACCCTCCGCCAAGCCCCGGCGTGGCCCACAGTCCGGTACCAGGGGGCCCGCAGTCCGGTACCGGACAACCCCCGCCCGACACGCTGTACACTCCCGCCTCATGCACTTGTCAGACAACCTCGCCGCCCCCGCCCCGGTCACCCCCGCCGAGTGGATCCGCCGCGCTCCGAAGGCCGTCCTCCACGACCACCTCGACGGCGGGCTGCGTCCCGCGACCATCGTCGAGCTGGCCCGCTCCTGTGGTTACACCGCGCTGCCGACCGAGGACCCGGCCGAGCTCGCGCTCTGGTTCCGTGACGCCGCGGACTCCGGCTCCCTGGAGCGCTACCTGGAGACCTTCGCCCACACCTGCGCGGTGATGCAGACCCGCGAGGCGCTGCACCGGATCGCCGCCGAGTGCGCCGAGGACCTGGCGGCCGACGGCGTCGTCTACGCGGAGGTGCGGTACGCCCCCGAGCAGCACCTGGAGGGCGGCCTGAGCCTCGACGAGGTCGTGGACGCCGTGAACGAGGGGCTGCGCGAGGGCGAGCGCCGCACCGGCGGCAGGATCACGGTGCGGGCGCTGCTCACCGGCATGCGGCACACCCGGCGCTCCCTGGAGATAGCCGAGCTGACCGTCGCGCACCGTGACCGCGGTGTGGCGGGCTTCGACATCGCGGGTGGTGAGATCGGCAACCCGCCGGCCGAGCACCTGCCGGCCTTCCAGCACCTCAAGCGCGCCAACTGCCACATCACCATCCACGCCGGTGAGGCCGTGGGCGCCGAGTCGGTGCACGAGGCGGTCCAGGTGTGCGGCGCCGAGCGCATCGGGCACGGCGTGCGGATCACCGACGACATCGCCGCGGACGGCACGCTCGGCCACCTCGCCGCGTTCGTCCGTGACAACCGGATCGCCCTGGAGGTCTGCCCGACCTCCAACCTCCAGACGGGCGCGGCCCTTTCGTACGAGAAGCACCCCATCGACGAGCTGCGCCGGCTCGGGTTCACGGTGACGCTGAACACCGACAACCGACTGGTGTCCGGCACGACGATGAGCGAGGAGTTCCAGCACATGGCGGACGCCTTCGGTTACGGCCCGGAGGTCTTCGAGGAGTTCACCGTAGCCGCGGTCGACGCGGCGTTCCTGCCGCTGCCGGAGCGCCGTCGCATCATCGACGAGATCGTGCGCCCCGGCTACGCGGAGATCAGTTCAACCTCCCGTTGACGACGGGCAGTTGGAGCGTTCCCGTGGAGCCGGGGGCGCTTACGACGGTCACCGGCTTGATGCCCTTGTTGCCGAGGTAGGCGTCGTCGCTCGCGGCGATCGCGAACTCGATGCGGTGCCCGGCCTCGTAGCGGTGGGCGATGCCCGGCAGGGCGACGGTGAACGGCTTGGTCACGTCGGGCACCCGCACCGGGGCGACCAGGCGGCGCACCAGCGTCTTGGTGCCGTCGGGCGCCACGTCGTAGAGCTTGGCGAACAGGACGAGCTTGTCGGCGGCGTCCTGGGAGTTCTGTGTTGCCCTGGCCGCGGGCGAGTCCACCTTCAGCGTGGCCTTGGCCGAGCCGACCACATCGACGGGCGCCTTCAGCGGGTCGGTGTCCCAGCCGAGGTAGGTGCCCGGTGTGTCGTACGGTGCGGGGTCGGGCAGGCCGATCATGCCGGCGAGCGAGCTCTCCGAATGGCTCGTCGGGACAAGGGCGTTGGTGTAGGTGCGGCTGCCGCGCGCCACCTTCTTACGGTTGTCGACGAGCTTGCCGTCGCCCGAGAGGTACACCTTCTGGGTGAGCGGCGGGACCTTGGAGGCCTCGCCGTAGCCGCTCTGCCAGTCGCGGTAGTAGGCGAAGGCGGGCCCGGTGTCGGTGTGCTTGTGGCCCCGCAGGTAGTGGTCGAACCAGGACAGGATGCGCTGCCCGGTGTAGCTGGTTTCCAAGTTGCCCTTGCTCAGGTCGAGTTCGCCGGGCGCCTGGCCGCCACTGTGGCCCCACGACTGCCAGATCATCTTGGTGGTGGTGCCGTTCTCCTTGAGCGTTTTGTATGTCGCCGTCGCCTCGTTGAGGTTGAACAGGCTGTCGGTCTGGCCCTGGATGAGCAGCGTGGGGGCTTCGACGCGGTCGAGGTAGGTCACCGGGGAGACGCTGCGGGCGTAGCGCAGCATCGCGGCGGTGGGGGCCGCGGGGTAGCTGCCCGAGTTGAGCAGGCCGATGGTCTTGCAGGCGTCGGGCGCGAAGTGCACACAGCCGAGGGTTCCCCAGCGCGAGGGGTCGAGGTTGGGCAGGGTGATCGGCTGGCTCTCCCCGATGAGGTAGAACCCGTTGGTCCACTGCCACTTGAAGGCGCCGGGCACCTTGCGGTCGGCGACGTTGTTGGGGTCGAGCGCGTACGACAGGTCGTTCCAGGTGATCAGCGGGACGAGCGCGTCGACGCGGTGGTCGACGGCGGCCGTCGCCATCTGGATGGCCCCGCCGTAGGAGCCGCCGATCATGCCGACGCGCGGGTCGCCCGGGCGGTCCTTGGTGACGAAGTCGATACGGGTTCCGTCGTCGGCGGTGCGGGTCCCGGCGAGGAAGTCGATGAGGCGGGAGGCGGCGCGGCCGTCGATGCCGGGGGCGTCGAGGGAGATCAGGCAGCCCGACTTGCCGAAGCCGAGCCCGGAGTAGGCGAGGGCGACATAGCCGCGCTCGGCGAACGCCTTGGCGGTCCCGGCGGTGGAGCCGTCCGACTTGTTGCCGCCGAAGCCGTTGGTGGTGAGCACGGCGGGCGCGGGGTGCTTCTTGTCGACGCCGGACGGGCGGTAGAGGTCCGCGTCGACGGCACAGGTCTGGTTGCCGGCGCGGACGGTGAACTTCAGCGCTGTGACGGCGACTTGCGCGTCGGCGGCGCCCTGCGCGGTGGCGGGGCCGGCCGCGAGCAGCGGTACGGCGAGCGCCGCGCCGAGGGCGGCCGCCAGCGGCTTGCGGGATCTGGGCACGGCAGGGCGACGGGTCACGGTGTCCTCCACGGCGAGCTGGCCTACCGATCGGTAGGCCCGGCGCCCTCATGCTGTGACACGTCAAAGTTGCGCGTCAACGCCTGCGGCACAAGGTATTTGACGGGTGGGCGGCTTCGGCCCGGGGGCGGCGGAGTGGCGAGTGCGCGGGTAGGGGTGAGGGCCGGGCCGGGCCGGGGGCCGCCATGGTTCAGGCGAGGGCGGGTGTCTCCAGGGTGAGGGTGCCCTCCTCCGCGTCCAGGACGGCCGGCACCCCCAGCGGCATGGTGAGGGCGTTCTCGCAGTGCCCGAAGCCGAGGTTCTCGACGACGGGCACACCGATCCCGGCGAGGCGTTCGTACAGCACCGGGCGCACCCTCTCCTCGTACGGTCCGCACTCCTGCCAGGAGCCGAGCGCGATCCCGGTGACGCCCTCCAGCCGTCCCGCGCGCAGGAGTTGGGTCAAAGCACGGTCCAGGCGGTAGTCGTCCTCGCCGATGTCTTCGAGCAGGAGCAGGCCGCCCGCGGACGACACCCGGGCGTGCGCGGTGGCGAGCTCCGCGGTGAGCAGCGAGAGGCAGCCGCCGAAGGTGAGGCCGCGGGCCCGGCCGGGTACCAGGGCGCGGGCGCCCGGCCGGCCGAGCGTCATCGCGGCTTCCGGCTCGAACAGGGTGGTGCGCAGGGATTCCTGCGCGGCGCGGTCGGCGGTGAAGGAGAGCGCGGACGCCATGGGGCCGTACAGGGTGGACAGGCCCAGGCGGACGGCGAACGCTTCGTGCAGGACGGTCGCGTCGCTGTAGCCGATGAGCACCTTGGGGCCGGCGGCCCGCAGCGCCTCCCAGTCGAGGAGGTCGACCATGCGTTGGGCTCCGTAGCCGCCGCGGGCGCACATCACCGCGTCGACGGCGGGGTCGCACCAGGCGTCCTGGAAGTCGCGTGCCCGTTTCTCGTCCTCGCCGGCCAGATACCTGAACCGCGGGTGCCGCTCGGTGACTTGGGGCGTGGCGATCGGGTCGAGGCCCCAGCCGCGCAGGATGTCGAGGCCGGCGGCGAGCCGTTCCTCGACGACGGGTCCGCTGGGCGCGGTGACGGCGATCCTGGCGCCCGGCCGCAGCCGGGGCGGGCGGGTCAGTGCGGTGAGGCTCACTTGGTGAGCTCCAGGAGGGGGATGTCGGTCCGGTCGATCGCGAACACCTGGGCGTACAGGGAGAGTTCGGCTTCCAGGGCACGGACCATGGTGTCCGCGCGGCGGAAGCCGTGGCCCTCGCCCGCGAAGGTGAGGTAGGCGTGCGGGATGCCGCGGCCTGCCATCTTCTCCAGGAACTCCTCGCACTGCACGGGCGGGCAGATCGCGTCGTCGAGGCCCTGGAGCAGCAGGAACGGGGCGGTGACACGGTCGGCGTGCCGGCCGGGCGAGCGTTCGCCGTAGCGGCCGGGCACGTCGGCGTAGGGGCCGACCAGGCTCTCCAGGTACTGCGATTCGAAATCGTGGGTGACGCCGAGCCAGCTCGTGAGGTCGAGGACGGGATAGCTGATGGCGCCACAGGCGTACACGCCGGTGGTGGCGAGGGAGGCCGCCGTGGTCCAGCCGCCCGCGCTGCCGCCGCGGATCGCGATGCGGCGCGGGTCGGCGGCGCCCTCGTCGGCCAGGGCGCGGGCGACGGCGGCGCAGTCCTCGACGTCGGCGATGCCCCACTGTTCGCGCAGCCGGTTGCGGTAGGCGCGCCCGTACCCCGTGGAGCCGCCGTAGTCGACCTTGACGACGCCGATGCCGCGCGAGGTGAAGTAGGCGGTCTCCAGGTCGAGGACGAGCGCGACGTTGCTGGTGGGGCCGCCGTGCACCCAGATGACGTAGGGCGGCAGTTCGTCGCCGGGGCCGGTGCGGTCGGGGTGGTGCGGCGGGTAGACGTGCGCGTGGATGGCGCGGCCGTCGGGCCCGGTGAAGGTGCGGACCAGCGGGTCGGGATAATACGCGGGGTCGACGGTGTCGGTGTGGGCGCAGCCGATCACGCGGGCGCGGCCGGTGGCGGTGTCCAGTTCGACGAGTTCGGCGCCGCTGCGGGGGCTCGCGGCCACGCCCACGACGCGGCTGCCATGGGCGGCGAGCGTCGCGCCCCACCGGGTCCAGGGGCCCGCGGTGTCGACGAGTTCGCCGCTGCGCGGGTCGAGTATGCCGAGCGTGGTGGTGCCCTTGCCGTGCACGACGGCGATCAGGCCGCTGTCCAGGGGTTGGAACCAGCGGCGCCCGACCTGCCACAGCGGGCCCGCGAACTCCTCCTCGCGCGGGCACAGCGCGGTCGCCGCCCCCGCGTCGGGGTCGACCCGGTACAGGTTCCACCAGCCGTCGCGGTCGGAGGTGAACAGGAGCTGCCCGTCGGCGTCCCACTCGGCCTGCGCGATGGATTCCTCGGGGCCTCCGGCGACGGTACGGGCGCCGTGCAGCGTGCCGTCGTCGGCGACGTCGGCGAGGATCAGCTCGGTGCCGTCCCACGGCATCCGCGGATGGTCCCAGGCGATCCAGGCGGCCCGCCGACCGTCCGGCGAGAGCCGCGGCCCGGTGACGAAGCGGTGATGACCGTCGCTCAACTCCCGTACAGCCGCCCGGTGTTCGGCGGCCGAGCCGTCCAGCGGAACGGCCACGATCACCCGGCGTACGTCAGTGGGAGCGTCGCCGGTGAACTCCTCCAGGACGCACCGCACTTCGCCGCGCTCCGGATCGATACGGGGATCGACCCAGCGCAGCCCCTGGCCGACCGGGGAGAGCGGGGTGAGCGGGCGCGGCTCTTCGGTGGTGTCCGGCTCGTAGGCGTAGAGCCGCTGGTCGGCGAAGTGCACGAAGACGACGAGCGGGCCCTGTCCGGCACGGGCGGCGCCGTGCCAGGGTGCGCCGCCGTACTCCATGACGCGGCTGCGCACGTTCCACGGCGCCGGCAGCACCGTCTCGGCCTCGCCGTCGGGGCGGCGGCGTACGAGGACGCTGCGGCCGCCCTCCGCGGGGCGAGCCTCCGTCCACCACAGGTCGTCGCCGACCATCCCCACGTAGTCGGGGGATCCGTCGTGGGCGACCGCGACGGCCGCGTCGATCGGCGACGGCCAGCTTCCGTAAGCCCCGGTGGGCACCATCGTGGCAACTCTCCCTATGCGGACCGCAGATAGTGGTCGAGGACGCGGACGCCGAAGTGCAGGGCGTCCACGGGTACGCGTTCGTCGACGCCGTGGAACAGCGCCTGGTAGTCGAGGCCTGCCGGCATCCGCAGCGGCGCGAATCCGTAACCGGTGATGCCCAGGCGCGAGAACTGCTTGGCGTCGGTGCCGCCCGACATGCAGTACGGCACCACGTGCCCCTCGGGCGCGAACCGCTCGATGGCGGCCCGCAGTTTGCGGAACGTCGGCGAGTCGACGGGCGCCTGGAGCGACACACCGGAGTGGTAGAAGTCCCAGTCGACGTCGGGGCCGGTCAACTCGTCCATGGTGGTGCGGAATTCGTCCTCGCCGCCGGGTACGGTGCGACCGTCGACGTATCCGGTGGCGAGGCCCGGGATGACGTTGACCTTGTAACCGGCGTCCAGCATCGTCGGGTTGGCGCTGTTGCGGAGCACGGGCTCGACCAGGGAGGCGGCGGGGCCGAGCTTGCCGATGAGTTCGTCGGCGTCGAAGTCGGCGGCGCCCGGGTCGGCGTCGATGCCGTGCAGGGCGGCGAGTTCGACGAGGCTCGCGCGGACGGTGGGGGTGAGCCGCACCGGCCACTCGTAGGCATCGATGCGGGTGATGGCGGCGGCGAGCCGGCTCACCGCGTTGGCGCGGTTCACCTTCGAGCCGTGCCCTGCGCGGCCCTGCGCGGTGAGCCGCAGCCACGCCGTGCCGCGCTCGCCCGCCCCGATCGGGTAGACCTCCAGGCCGGGTCCGGCGTGGAAGGTGACGGCGCCCGATTCACTGATGCCTTCCGTGCACCCCTCGAAAAGTCCGGGGTGGTCGTCGGTGAGGAAGGACGCGCCGTCGATGGCACTGTCCTCCTCGTCGGCGGTGAAGGCGAGGACGATGTCCCGCCGTGGCCGCACACCGTGCCGGGCCCAGGCCCGTACGACGGTGAGGACCATCGCGTCCATGTTCTTCATGTCGACCGCGCCGCGGCCCCAGACCACGCCGTCGCGGACCTCGCCCGAGAAGGGGTGCACGCTCCAGTCGGCGGCCGCGGCGGGCACCACGTCGAGGTGACCGTGGACCAGCAGGGCGTCGGCCGACGGGTCGCTGCCCTCGATGCGGGCGACCACGTTCGTACGGCCCTCGGTGCGCTCCAGCATGCGGGGTTCGAGGCCCGCGGCGGCCAGCCGTTCGGCCACGTACTCGGCGGCCGGCCGCTCACGGCAGTCGCCGCCGCCCCGGTTGCTGGTGTCGATCCGGATGAGCCCGGAGGTGAAGGCCACCACCTCGTCGAGCGCCACCTCGTCGAGCGCCACCTGGTCGATCGTCTCCACCTCAGCCATACTGCTCCTCCACCGCGGACGAGACGATCGTGGTGACCGCCTTGAACGTGCGGGTTCCCTCATACATCGTCAAACTGGTGTACTCGACGCGCCGTTCACCCGTACGCGCCACCCCGGGCACCACGGTGGCCGCGTCGGAAAGATGCTCGGCGTCGAACTCGATCTCCACGGTGAACGGCCCTCCCTCCACGGGTGCCGTGCGGCGGGCGAGCGGCGCGGCGGATCTCGCCGCGGCCCGGATGTCTCCCGCGGTACGGGCGGGGGTGCGGCACACCGCCGCGTAGCGCGAGACGTGGTCCTTGACGGCGACCTTGCGGGCGTCCGGCGCGTAGCCTTCGGCGTCCTCGCAGGTGAGGTCGTCACCGGTGACCAGCACCACGGGCACCCCGTACTCGGCGACGACATGAGCGTTGAGCAGCCCCTCGCTCGCGCGGGCGCCGTTGAGCCACACCCCGGTGATGGAGTTGGCGAGGTAGGTGTGGGCGAGGACGCCCGCCGTACCGGCGCCCGTGTGGTAGCCGACGAAGGCGATGCCGTCGACGTCCCCGTGCTGGATTCCCTCGACCATGGACAGCGACTTGTGCTTGCCGGTGAGCATCTGGGCCCGTTCGTCGAGCCGCTCAAGAAGCAGGTTGCGCATCGACCAGTGCGCCTCGTTGATGAGCACCTCGTCGGCTCCGCCGTCGAAGAACCCGAGCACCGCCGCGTTGACGTCGGAGGTGAACATCGCCCGGCAGCGCTCCCACTGGGGCGTGCCCGGCAGCACGTCGGCCGGCCAGGTGACTCCGGTGGCGCCTTCCATGTCGGCGCTGATGAGGATCTTCATGCCGCCCCACCGTACCTGCCACGTCATACCCGGGCCAGGGGCCGCACCGCCACCACAGGTACACACCAGTGGCAGCGGTTACCGGGGTGTTCGCCAGGGCACCCGGCGGCGCGCCGGACACGATTCGGTCCCGGCTTGCACACACCTCAACTCGCCTTTCTGCACTTGTAGTTGCGCCCTCGACTATCGGTCCGGAAGCGGGTTGGCCGGGCGGAGGATACTGGCGCCATGCGTATTGACTTCGATCCCGCCGTCATGTCCGCCGAGGAGTTCTACCGGCTGCTCACCGCCACCGTGGTGCCGCGCCCCATCGCCTGGGTGTCGACCGTGGCTCCCGACGGGACCTCCAATCTCGCGCCGCACTCCTTCTTCACCATCGCCTCCGTCGCGCCGCCCGTCGTCCAGTTCACCTCGGTGGGGCGCAAGGACTCGCTCCGCAACGTCGAGGCGACGGGCCAGTTCGTGGTCAACCTGGCTCCCGAACCCCTCATGGATCAGGTCAACACCACCGCTACCTCCTTTCCGCCCGGTGTGAGCGAGTTCGAGCAGGCGGGGCTCGCCACCGAGCCGAGCCTGCGGGTGAAGCCGCCCCGGGTGGCGCTGTCCCCGGTCGCCCTGGAGTGCGAGGTGCACAGCACGGTCGGCATCGGCGACTCGACCGTCGTGTTCGGCCGGGTCGTGCACGCGGTGATCTCGGAGGAGGTCATGGTCGACGGGCACCCCGACATCGGCCGCCTGCGGCCGCTGGCCCGGCTCGGCAAGGACGAGTGGGGCGGGGTCAGCTCCGTACACGAGCTCGGCCGGGTGCCGTACGCACGGCCCGAGGGCGGCGCCTGAGAGGGCCAGGGCCCGGCACGCACGGGCGCTCGACATTCGATGGCTCCCGAGGGCGGCGCCTGAGAGGGCCAGGGCCCGGCGCCACACCGGCGCTCGACGTGCGCCGGCCACACTGCCGGACCACTCTGGAGCCATGCGGAAACCAAGGACTCTCGACGCCCGGGCCTCCGTACGCATCGGAGTCGGGCGGAGCCGCCGGGCAGGCTTGGCGGCGCGCTGGGCGAGCCGGTTCTGGATGGCCGGGCGGCTGGCGGGCCGCTGGGAGGAACGCCTGCGGCGGCGCCGCAGACCCTAGCGGCGCGCAGCGGCGGTCTCCCGGCCGGCGTCCTGCGGGGGCTCTTCGGCCGATGTCCCGGTGTTGGCCCTTCGGCCGGCGTCCTGCGGCGAGCTCCCCGCTAGCGTCCTGCGGCCGGGACCGCCTGAAGCTGTTCCAGGCGTCGCTGCACGGCCTCCAGCGCACCCGCCTGCCGGCCGGGGACCCGGGTGCGCAGCGCGATCAGGTCCGGAGCCAGCGCGCGGACGCGCTCGGGGTCGCCGAGCTGCTCCCACTGATGGTGCGCACGGTCGACGGCCGCCTGGACGTCGGCGTCGTCGGTGGTCCGTCGGCGGGCCAGCAGGGCCTGCGCGCAGGCCATCCACAATTCGCAGGACCGGGCCGGCTCCCGGGCGAGCCGGGCGAGGTCGGCGCGGACCTCCAGCCAGTGCAGGGCCTGCGGCGAGGAGGGCCCGTGGGCGCGCATCGCCTCGCTCTCCCACACCGCCGCCATCGACGCCGCCTCACCGTGCCGGCCGGCGCGGGCGGCAGCCAGGATCGCCGGATGCGGATCGGCGGGGAGCCCGCCGGCCGTGGGCGGCACGGTGGGCGGGGACGGCAGGGGCCGGGCCGGGTTCGCCCGGGTTCCGGCGGACGGCACGGACGGCAGGGGCCGGGGCGTGGAGGGTGCGGCGGACGGGAGGGGGCGGGGCGCGGGGGGTGCGGCGGACGGGATGTCCGCACTCAGGAGGAGCGCGGCGCCGGGGCCCGCCCGGTCTGCCTGGGCCGCCTGATTCGCCGCGTACGCGTGGAGCTCGGCGAGTGGCGGACGGGCGCCGCCGCGCCACACCTGGGCGTACGCCTTCACATAGTCCGGCGAGGCGATCGCGCGGCGCGGCGCGGGCGGGGCGACCCGGCCGTAGAGGCGGACGCCGGGGCCGAGGCCCACGCCCTCCTGCCGCAGCCGCTGCCAGGCCGCCGGGTCGGCGACCAGGTCGACGATCACCGTGGTCGTGCCCGGCCCGCGCACCTGGAGCTCATGGACCAGCCAGTCCCAGGGGAACGCGGTGTAGCGCAGACTCGCCTGTGTGGTGCGGGCGAGCGCCAGATGGACCTGGTTGCGGCGTGTATCGACGTGCAACTGCCCCGCCAGATACACGGACAGCGGGCCGGGCGCGGCGGCCACGGCCCGGAGCCTGGTCAGCACGGTCTGCGGGTCGACCGGGTCGGCGAGTTCCACGATGCTGGCCGCTTCCGTGCCGGTCAGCACGCCCGGGGCCACCGCGGCCAGACCGGGCAGCGCCGACGCCGCGTCGATGAGACGCCCCTTGTTCGCCGGAGCGGCCGCCAGCAGCAGCGCCGTACCCGGTTCCTGCCCCTTGATCAGCACACGAGCACCGTATCGGGTCCGCCACGGTTGTTGTCCCACGGTCGGCCCAACTCCCGTACGGGAGGCGGAAATTGTGAGGTTTGGGCATAATCGGTCATAGCGGAGGAGATGGGTCAATCCGGCATACCGGCCCAGAATCCGGTACCCCGGGCCTGGAATCCGGTGCACCGGCCTCGGCCCGTTCGCGCAGCTCCGCTACCGTGAACTCCCCTTCTGCCTCCCATCGCCAGGACCGTCATGCCGATCCACCCTCGCTCGACCGTCCCCTACACCACCGCGCGGGACGGCGAACCACCCCAACTCCTCGACGTGTACAGCCCGGAGGCCGCCCCGGCGTCGACACCGGCCGTACTCCTGTGGCACGGATCCGCCCCGGACACGAGGTTCGAAGTCGCGTCGCTCGCACGCGAGACGGCCGGGCACGGCGTGACGGTGTTCGTGCCCGACTGGCGCCCCGACTCCCCCGACGGCGGCCGTACGCATCTCCTGGCTTCCCTGCGGTACGTACGCGAGAACGCGGCCTCGTTCGGCGCCGACCCGGCGCGGCTCGTCGTGGCGGGATGGTCGATGGGGGCGGGCGCCGCGATCGGGACGGCCCTGCGACCCGACCTCGCCGGCGGACAGCTCCCGAAGGCGGTCGTGGGCATCGCGGGGCGGTACGAGCTCCCGGCCCGCAGCACGGGCACCGTCCCCCTGGAGGATCTGGCCTCGGCGCCCGCGACGAGGGTGCCGGGTGCGCCGGGTGTGCCGGTCGTTCTGGTGCACGGCGCGGCGGACACGATCATCGAGAGCGGGCACTCCCGCACCTTCCATGCGGCGCTGGCCGCGCGGCGGAGGGCCGAGGCCGCGCACGGGCCGAAGGACCTGCACGAATCAGTGAGCCTGGACGGGCCGAAGGACCGGCACGAATCAGTGAGCCTGCACGAACCGGCGGCCGACCACGCCGGCGTCGTCATGGGCGCGTACGATCCCGCGCTCGGTCACTGTGTGCCCGCCACCGACCCCCTGGCCCTGCGGGCCGGACGGGACACGGCCCGGCTCATCGCGCAGGCAGCCTTCGCCTCAGCCTCGGCTCCTGCGCCTTTCGTCTGAGCCTCGGCTCCTGCGCCCTTCGCCTGAGCCTCGGCGCCCGCGCGGCGGCCTCCCGCGTGGCTCGGATGGGGCCGGGGCGCCATGCTGGGAGCGTGATGACCGTGCTGCTGGTAGCCACCGACGAGGAAGCCGCGGTGCTGCGCGAGCACATCCACCGCAACCCCCACTTCCGCGTCATCGCGCACACCCCGAGCCCCCGGCTCGCCCTGGCGCAGGCGTATGTCCTGCTGCCCGACGTCACCGTGCTCGACCCGAGCATGCACGGCGACAGCGACCCGGCGGCCCTGTTCACCGGGTTGCGCTCGCTGACGCCGCCCAGCGCCGTCGTACTGCGTACGACCCCGGGGACCGCGGGGCTCCCGGAGCTGCGCACCGTCCTGGAGGAGGGCGCGGTCCACACCGCGGCACGGGACGACCACGATGCGCTCATGGCGGCCCTGCTCACCATCGGGCGGCGCCGGGAGAGCTGCGACCCCGACCGCTGAGCCTCCGGGGCCCGCCCGGGCTTCCGGCGTGCGCGCGCCAACCGTACGCGCGACACTGGAGAGGTCTCCGTGCCAGGTCTCTGTGCCGGCATGTGAAATTCCCTGGCGAAATTCCCTGCCGAAATTGCTGGAAGCGAAGCGAGGGCTTTCGTGACGCCGCCGCCCAACCACACCGATCTCACCGCGGAACCGCCCGCCCCGGGCAGACACCGCTCGGGCGTCGTTGGCGTGCCGTGCTGGGTGAGCCTGATGGCTCGGGATCTGGGTGCCGCGCTGGATTTTTATGGTGCGGTGTTCGGCTGGACGTTCCGGTCGGGTGGTCTGGG
>NZ_JBEZKW010000060.1:0-43083 GCF_040651795.1 Streptomyces sp. NPDC048361 | reverse complement strand
CTTGGGGGAGATTGAGGACGAGCGCCGTTCAGGCGCGAAGGGGGGGGCGGGGGCGCAGCCCCCGAGAGGGGTGCAGGGGGCGGAGCCCCCGCCGGGGTTCGAGGGGGCGGAGCCCCTCAGGGGATCTGGGGGCGCGGCCCCAGGGAGCCGCACCCTCAAGTTGCCGCACGGGTGGGCGGGTAGCCCCCAGGGCGGTCCACTCAGAGCGACGCGATGACCCGGTCCGCGAGGATGTACACGCTCTCCTCACCGCACAGAAACGTCAGCGCATACGCGCCGGAGACGCCGGACCCACCCAGCAACACCGGGGTCTGCCCATCGCGCAGAGCGCCCGCGAGCCGCTCCGAGGTCTCCCGGTGACCCGGGGTCATGCAGAGCGTGGTGCCGTCGGTGAAGACGTACACATCGAGCGTGCCGAGCGGCCCGGGGCGTACGTCCGCGAGGGCCGTACGCGACTCGGCGAGCTCCTCCAGGCGCGACACCGTGGCCTCGTGGTCGGCGACGACGGGCGTCTGGACCGGCACGAAGTCGGGGTGCGAAGGGTGGCGGCGGCGGGCCGCGGCCAGCTCGGGGGAGTCCTCGGGGAACTCCTCCACCATCTCCAGGGCTTCGGCGTCGAGGCCCACGAAGTCCGCCTGGCGGGGCAGGAAGAGCGCGGCGTCGTCACCGAGGCCCGCGAGCCCGCCCAGCATCGGGGAGGGCGCGTCGGCGGCGTCCCTGGCCTCCTGGGCGGCCCAGAAGGCCCGCGCCTCGGCCAGCTCGCGCTCGCGCTCCTCGGCGAGCGCCTCCGCGACGGCGGCCCGTATGTCGGCGGCGGGCGTCGCGGCGGAACGGGCCTGATGGGGCAGGGTCACGCCGTGGTCGGCGCGGTGCTCGGATCGGGCGGCTGCCAGGTCTTCGCGCAGAGCCACGACCTGCTTGCGCAGCCCGTGGGCGGCGTGCAGGGCAGCGGCGCCCACGGCCGTGGCAGCGGCCGTGGTCAGCAGCAGGGCAAGAGGCATGGCGCTCACTGACGTACTCCCGGATTCAAACGATTCCCCGACTTCCTACATCAGCTTGTCGTGGGCCCGCCCTCGGTGTCAGTGCATTACGTCACGAAATGGACAGGTCTTTGGGCCTCGGGTTTACCGGCGTACCGCCCCTGACCTGCGAAAAGGGTGTCCCGGCGGGAGATACGTCACATCCTGGGGGAGATTCGGTCACGGTTAGGACGCGGAAAGATTGGCTGTGAGCGCCCTGTGGAACGCGAGAGCCCTGGTCAGGGGCCCGGGATCGCACTCCGCGTGCCACCTGTGGCGACCGGGACGTCAACGCTGCGTCGACCAGGGGTCAACGCAGCGCTCCCGGCCACCCGATGGCGATCCGGATCCGATCCGTACGAGTCGCCGGCCGGCCCCCGACGCGTACGGGTCGGCCGAGGCCCCGGACGCGTACCGTCGCCGGCCCACCCCTCCCGACGCGTACGGGTCGGCCGAGGCCCCCCGACCTGCCCGAGCCGTCAGCTGAGGCGCTCGATGACCATCGCCATGCCCTGCCCACCGCCGACGCACATGGTCTCCAGGCCGAACTGCTTGTCGTGGAACTGGAGGCTGTTGATGAGCGTGCCGGTGATGCGGGCGCCGGTCATGCCGAAGGGGTGGCCGACGGCGATGGCGCCGCCGTTGACGTTCAGCTTGTCCAGCGGGATGCCGAGGTCCTGGTAGGACGGGATGACCTGGGCGGCGAAGGCCTCGTTGATCTCGAAGAGGTCGATGTCGTCCACGGTGAGCCCGGCGCGCCCCAGTGCCTGCCGGGACGCCTCGACCGGGCCGAGGCCCATGATCTCGGGCGAGAGGCCCGTGACGCCGGTGGAGACGATGCGGGCCAGCGGGGTCAGGCCCAGCTCGCGCGCCTTGGTGTCGCTCATGATCACGAGCGCGGCGGCGCCGTCGTTGAGCGGGCAGCAGTTGCCGGCCGTGACGAGTCCGTCGGGGCGGAAGACGGGCTTCAGGCCCTGCACGCCCTCAACCGTGACGCCCGCACGCGGGCCGTCGTCCTTGCTGACGACGGTGCCGTCGGGGGTCGTCACCGGGGTGATCTCGCGCTCCCAGAAGCCGTTCTTGATGGCTTCCTCGGCGAGGTTCTGCGAGCGGACGCCGAACTCGTCCATCTCCTGGCGCGAGATGCCCTTGAGGCGGGCGAGGTTCTCGGCGGTCTGCCCCATCGCGATGTACGCGTCCGGGACCAGGCCGTCCTCGCGCGGGTCGTGCCAGGAGGCGCCCTCGGACTGCGCGACGGCGGCGGTGCGTGCCTGGGCGTCGGCGAAGAACGGGTTGCGGGCCTCGGCGATGTCGCTGCTGCCGTTGACGGAGCGGGAGACCATCTCGACACCGGCCGAGATGAACACGTCACCCTCGCCCGCCTTGATGGCGTGCAGCGCCATGCGCGAGGTCTGGAGCGAGGAGGAGCAGTACCGGGTGATGGTGCAGCCCGGCAGGTGGTCCATGCCCATCTGCACGGCCACGATGCGGCCCAGGTTGTGGCCCTGCTCGCCGCCCGGGAGGCCGCAGCCGAGCATCAGGTCGTCGATGTCGCGCGGGTCGAGACCGGGCACCTTGGCGAGTGCTGCCTCGATGATCGTGGCGGTCAGGTCGTCCGGGCGCAGGTCCTTGAGGGAACCCTTGAAGGCGCGGCCGATGGGGGAACGGGCGGCAGAGACGATCACGGCTTCGGGCATCACGGCTCCAAGGGATGGGAAGGCAGGACTCCTTGGGAAGTTACCCGTACGTAGTGGATTGGTCATCCGGGGTGGCGTGTGATGCGGGACTCTTTTCTAAGCGGTTGCTCAGTGGCCCCGTGCGGACCTCCGCTCGGTGACCCCGTGCGGACCTCCGCTCGGTGACCCCGTGCGCACCTCCGCTCGGCGGCTCCTTGCGCACCTCCGGGGCCACCGCGTGTCACGGCGTGGTGTGCGAGCCGTTGGGGGCCGGCTCCACCGGGCTCGGCAGGCGCCGCCTGCGGCGGTACTTGAGCAGCGCCCACGGCGCCCGTGCCCCCGTGACCTCCGTACCCGCCTGCGCCGCCGCGGCCGACGCCGCCTTCGCCACCGGCAGGATGTCCTCGTTGCGCGAGGCGTCGGGGTGGTCGGACTCGGGCCACAGGCCGAGCGAGGCGCAGAGCGTGGGCAGCACCGCCATCGCCGCCGTCGCGTACCCCTCGGCCGACGGGTGGTAGTTGTCCGGTCCGAACAGTTCGCGCGGATTGGCCTCGAACTCCGGGCCGAGCAGATGGCCGAGCGAGACCGTACGGCCGCCCTGCTCCACCACGACGATCGTCTGCGCGGCGGCGAGCTGGCGCGAGACACGGCGGGCCAGCCAGCGCAGCGGCTGGTAGACGGGCTCGATGGTGCCGAGGTCGGGGCAGGTGCCGACCACCACTTCGGCCCCCGCGGTACGCAGCCGGCGCACCGCGGTGGAGAGGTAGCGCACCGAGGTGGTGGGTGCCATGCGGGTGGTGACGTCGTTCGCGCCGATCATGATGACGCAGACGTCGGGGGTGCGGTCGGTGTCGGCGAGCAGGAGGGACACCTGGCGTTCCAGGTCGTCCGAGCGGGCGCCGGGCAGCGCGACGTTCCGCAGCGTGACCATGCGTTCGGCGACCGCGGCGAGGCCGGAGGCGAGCAGCGCGGCCGGGGTCTGGCCGGCCCGGCGCACGCCCTGTCCTGCCGCCGTGGAGTCACCCAGCATGCCGAGCCTGAGTGGTGGCGTACCGTCGGCGAAGGCCGTTCCGTACAGGCCGTCCGCGTTCGGGACCTGGGGCGCGCCGCCGCCCCCGCCGACCGTGCGTTTCGCGAGGGCGACCTCGGCGAGGACGACACCGACCGCGGCTCCGGCCAGCAGCCCGATGCCGCCGCCGCCGAACGCCGCGCCCGTCGCGATCCGCCGTGCCACCCTCGCCCTCGACAGAGTGCCCGCCACCGCCACCTCCCAGGAGCTTGCAGTCGTACACCAGCTAACTGCCCGGTAGCGGGTGTCGCTCAATCCAGCGCAAAGGTGAACACCCCCTCGCGGTCCGCATACGCTGGCCGTACCTAATCGGAGACCCGGAGACAACGGTGCGATTCCACGACTCGATGATCAGCCTCGTAGGCAACACCCCGCTGGTGAGGCTCAACAGTGTGACCCAGGGCATTCAGGCGACAGTCCTGGCCAAGGTCGAGTACTTCAACCCGGGCGGCTCGGTGAAGGACCGGATCGCCGTCCGCATGATCGAGGCGGCCGAGCAGTCCGGCGCGCTCAAGCCCGGTGGCACCATCGTCGAGCCGACCAGCGGCAACACGGGTGTCGGGCTGGCCATCGTGGCCCAGCAGAAGGGCTACAAGTGCATTTTCGTGTGCCCTGACAAGGTCTCCACGGACAAGATCAACGTCCTGCGCGCGTACGGCGCCGAGGTCGTGGTCTGCCCGACCGCCGTCGACCCCGAACACCCGGATTCGTACTACAACGTCTCCGACCGTCTGGTGCGTGAGACGCCGGGCGCCTGGAAGCCGGACCAGTACAGCAACCCCAACAACCCCCGTTCGCACTACGAGACCACCGGTCCCGAGCTGTGGGACCAGACGGAGGGGAAGATCACCCACTTCGTCGCGGGCGTCGGCACCGGCGGCACCATCACCGGCACCGGCCGCTACCTCAAGGAGGCCAGCGAGGGGTCGGTTCGGGTCGTCGGCGCGGACCCGGAGGGCTCCGTCTACAGCGGCGGCTCCGGCCGGCCGTACCTGGTGGAGGGCGTCGGCGAGGACTTCTGGCCGACCGCCTACGACCGTACGGTCACCGATGAGATCGTCGCCGTGTCCGACAAGGACTCCTTCCAGATGACCCGGCGCCTCGCCAAGGAGGAGGGCCTTCTGGTCGGCGGTTCCTGCGGCATGGCCGTCGTGGCCGCGCTCAAGGTCGCCGAGGGCCTCGGCCCCGACGACGTGGTCGTCGTGCTCCTGCCGGACTCCGGGCGCGGCTACCTCTCGAAGATCTTCAACGACGAGTGGATGGCCGACTACGGCTTCCTGGAGGAGGGCAGCCACTCGGCGCGCGTCTCCGACGTGCTCGGCTTCAAGGAGGCCGGCCACCTGCCGTCGCTGGTCCACATGCACCCCGAGGAGACGGTCGGCCAGGCCATCGAGGTGCTGCGGGAGTACGGCGTCTCGCAGATGCCCATCGTGAAGCCGGGCGCGGGACACCCCGACGTGATGGCCGCGGAGGTCATCGGCTCGGTCGTCGAACGCGAGCTGCTGGACGCGCTGTTCGCCCAGCGGGCCCTGCTCGACGACCCGCTGGAGAAGCACATGAGCGCGCCGCTGCCGCAGGTCGGCTCGGGCGAGCCGGTGGGCGACCTGATGTCGGTGCTGGGCAAGGCGGACGCGGCGATCGTCCTGGTCGAGGGCAAGCCGACGGGGGTCGTCAGCCGCCAGGACCTGCTGGCCTTCCTGGCCCGCACGGCCCAGTAGCACAGGTGCTGGAGGCGCCGGGCCCGGCCGGCCCGTCGCCTTCGCGCAACCGGTACGCGCACGACACGTTCACGCAGCACCCGCTTAACACGGGCCGTGCACAGTGGTGGATGTCGGCGGCCCCGGGCAGGGGTCCGGCCGATGCCACCAGTGGCGCCAGGGTCTTCCGGAGCGGCTCCCGGACTACGCCGGGCGCCCGGGACGATCCCGTCCGGCGTGCGCCGGGCCGACGTCCCACGCGGGGACCGTCGCCGTCCCGGCCCCCGGGCAACCGGGGGTAAGCGACGGTCTCCGCGCCCCCTCCTTGTGCTCTTGTGCGCAGTTCCCCGCGCCCCTTGAACTCCTCGGTGCCGGCCCGCGTGGGCATAGTCAGCCGGTTGGGGGTCCCCCCTGGCCCTTGAGGCCGTGGGGGAGTTCGAGGACGAGCGCCTTTCGGGCGCGAACCGGGTCTGGGGCGGAGCCCCCAGGGGTGCGAGTCAGTCCTCCTGGGCGCGGCGCCCGGCGCGGACCCACGGCCACCGATGCACCGCATGCACCGCATTGACCGCGACGATTCCGCACCACGTCACGACCAGCCCCTTCAGCCCCCCATTGACCCCGCCGATCGCGGACAACGGCACCGCCAGAATCAACGAGATCATGGCGAAGCCGAACCGCTCGCCGAAGTGGCTCTCCGAGCCGCCCCGGGAAGGCCGCCCCCCACGGGCCACGACCATCTGCTGCTCGGCCAGCTGGCGCCGCACCCGGCGGTCCACCGAGCCGTCGACCCGCTGCTCGACCTTCTCCAGGAAGGAGTCGAGGAGTGCGGACTCGTAGTCGGGGCCGAGCTCCCTGCGGGCGTGGAGCGTGGCGTGCAGTTCCTTCTTGAGCTCGGGGTCCTTCACGAGACTGGACCGGGGCTCGGTGTCACGGGCATCCATGCCGTTCACGGTACGGAGCGACGGCCCCCTCCACAGTGGGGGTACCCCCCGTATTCCCGCGTCCCCGCGCCAGCACGAAGTACAGCCCCGCCGGCACCGCGAGCCCCACGATCCAGGAGATGTCCGCGCCGCCGAGCGGATCGACCAGCGGCCCGGTGTAGAAGCTCGTGGCCAGGAACGGGAGTTGGGCCAGGACGCCGATGACGTACACCGCGAGGGCGTCCCAGCGCCAGGCGCCGTAGCGGCCGCGCACGTCGAAGAGCGCGGGCACGTCGTAGCGTTCACGCGAGATCAGGTAGTAGTCGACCAGGTTGATCGCCGACCACGGCGTGAAGAAGGTCAGCAGGAACAGCAGGAAGTCCTTGAACGAGGTCAGGAACGAGTCCTTGCCCGCGAGCGCCACCGCCGTGCCGGCCAGCATGATGCCGCCGATGTAGAGGGCGCGGGCGCGCGGCCCGACCGTGCGGTGGCCCCGGAAGCCGCCGATGCCGGTCACCATCGACATGAACCCGCCGTAGGTGTTCAGGACGTTGATGGTGAGTTTGCCGAGCGCGATCGTGAAGTACAGGAACGAGGCGATCAGGCCCGCCCCGCCGAGCCCCACGACGTACCCCACCTGGTCGTCGAGGAAGGCGTCGCCCGCGGTCGCGGCCACCAGGACGCCGAAGGTCATCGACCACTGGGACCCGAGCGCCGAGCCGGCGAGGGTCCACCAGAACGTGGCGCGGGTACTGGTCGCGCGCGGCAGATAGCGCGAGTAGTCCGCGACGTACGGGCCGAACGCGAGCTGCCACGACGCGGAGAGCGACATCGCGAGCAGGAACATCGGCAGGTGGAAGGCGCGGTCGTGGAGGACCGCCGTCAGGTCGATCCGGTCGAGCAGGCGGATGCCGAGGTAGACGAAGGCGAGGGCGCAGACCACGCTCGCCACCCGGCCAAGGGTGTGGATGACCCGGTAGCCGATCGTCGCCGTCACCGCGGTGATCACGGCGAAGATCACGATGCCCGGGGTCTCGCCGAGGTGGGTGAGCTCGCCGACCGCCTGGCCCGCGAGCACGGTGCCGCTGGCGAAGAAGCCGACGTACATCACGATCACCAGGAGCAGCGGCACCACCGCGCCCTTCACGCCGAACTGGGCCCGCGAGGAGATCATCTGCGGCAGCCCGAGCCGCGGGCCCTGCGCCGAGTGCAGCGCCATCACGGCGCCGCCGACCAGGTTGCCGGCGACCAGGCCGATCAGAGACCAGAACGCGCCGCCGCCGAAGACCACCGCGAGGGCGCCCGTCACGACGGCCGTGATCTGGAGGTTGGCGCCGAGCCACAGCGTGAACTGGCTGAAGGCGGTGCCGTGGCGCTCGGCGTCCGGGACGAAGTCGATGGAGCGGCGCTCGACGAGGAGGGCCCCTCGCCCGGCGGGTTCGGCGCGATCGGTTCGCGCGGCCCGCTCTGCGGCTGCGGCTGCGGCGGGTTCGGCTGGTTCGGCTGGTTCGGCTGGTTCGGCCATGAGGAGGATGTGCTCCTTCGCGACGAGGAGGCGGTGCGGGCTTGCCCGGCTGTATATCGTCATGCAGAGTTCTGGGTGGCTGAATAATTTGTCAATGGCTCACGCCGGAGCCATGGGTTCCACGTCCGGAAATGGTGGTGTTCGCGCATGTTGTCGTCCCACGACGTGGACGCCTCGCACGATGCGAAGGACCGCTCGCGTCCCGCGCAGACCCCGGCCGGGGTCGTCGTGCTCGACGGCGCGACCCTGCCCGTCGCCGACGTCGTACGCCTCGCCGACCGCGCCGTACGCCCCGAGCCCGCCCCGGACGCGATGCGGCGGGTCGAACGCGCCTGGCACACCGCGCGCGAACTCGCCGCGTCCGGGCGGGTGTACGGCCGCTCGACCGGCGTCGGCGCCAACCGCAACGAGGCCGTGCCGACCGAGGCCGCCGCCGGGCACGGCCTGCGCCTGCTGCGCAGCCACGCCGGGGCGATCGGCGATCCACTGCCCGACCGCGAGGTCCGCGCGATGCTCGCGGTGCGCGCCAACCAACTGCTCGCGGGCGGCGCGGGCCTGCGGCCCACCGTCGTCACCGCGCTCTGCGAGGCGCTGGGGACCGGGGCGCAGCCGGTGGTCAACGAGTTCGGCTCGGTCGGCACCGGCGACATCGCCGCCCTCGCCCAGGTCGGGCTCGCGCTCGCCGGTGAACACCCCTGGCGCGGCGGACCCGAGCCCGAGCCGCAGCCCCTCGACAACAACGACGCCCTCGCGCTCATCAGCTCCAACGCCCTCACGCTCGGGCAGGCCGCGCTCGCCCTCGACGAACTGCGCCGCCTCGTCGCGGCCACCGAGATCGTCGGCGCGCTCTCGCTGCTCGCGGTGGACGGCTCGTACGAGGCGTACGCGGAGCCCGTGCACGCCGCGCGCCCGCACCCCGGGTCCCGTGCCACCGCCGCCCGCATGCGCGCGCTGCTCGGGGCTCCCGCTCGGCCCACCCCGCCGCTCGGCCGCATCCAGGACCCGTACGGCTTCCGCTGCCTGCCGCAGATCCACGGGCCCGCGCACGACGCCGCCGACGCCCTGGAGCGCGTCCTCGCGATCGAGATCAACGCGGCCGCCGAGAACCCGCTGATCTCCCCGGACGACCTCGCCGCCTACCACCACGGCGGCTTCTACCTCGCCCAACTCGCCCTGGCGCTCGACCACTTCAGGCTGTCGGTCACCCAGGTGGCGCGGCTCTCCACCTCACGCCTCTCCGCGCTCAACGAGCCCGCGTACACCCGCCTCAAGCCCTTCCTCGCCGACGCCGAGGCCGCCTCGTCGGGCGTGATGATCCTGGAGTACGCGGCCGGCGCCGCCCTCGGTGATCTGCGGGCCTTCGCCGCGCCGGCCTCACTGGGCCACGCTGTACTCTCTCGGGGCGTCGAGGAGCAGGCCAGCTTCGCCTCGCTCGCGGCACGCCAGTCGCTGCGGATCGGCGGGGCGCTGCGGCTGGTGGTGGGGTGCGAACTCGTCGCGGCGGTACGGGCGTTGCGTCAGCGCGGCCTGCGCCCGGACCCGGAGCTTCCGGTCGGACGGGCGTACGCGCTCGCCGAGGCGGTACTCGACGAGGATGTCACCGACCGGCCGCTGACCGACGACGTCGACCGGGCGGCCGCCCTGCTCGACCGGTTCAAGGACGTGGACGTATGAAGGGGGACGGCATGAGCGAAGGTCCTGCCGCACGGCTGCAACAGCTCTTCGAAGGGCACCGGCTGACCCCGACCCAGCGGCGCATCGCGCACTGCATGGTGCGCCAGGCCGCCGACGTGCCCTTCCTGTCCAGCGTCGAACTCGCCGAACTCGCCGGCGTCAGCCAGCCCTCGGTGACCCGGTTCGCGGTCGCCCTCGGCTTCGACGGCTACCCCGCGCTCCGCCGCCATCTGCGCGAGGTGGCTCCTGCGCCGGCCGACGCGGTGGCCGAGACCTCGTACAACGAGTACCAGCAGGCGGTGCGGGCCGAGATCGAGAACCTCCAGCACCTGGCGGGGCTGCTGGCCGACCCGGGCCCGGTCGAGAACGCGGGCCGGCTGCTCGCGGCGTCCCGGCCGCTGCCTGTGCTCGGCCTGCGCGCCGCCTCCTCGCAGGCGCGCGGCTTCGCCTACTTCGCGGCCAAGGTCCACCCCGATGTACGCCTCCTCGACGAGGGCGGCACGATGCTTGCCGACCGGATCGACGCGGCGCTGCGGGCGGGTGCGTCGGCGCTGCTGTGCTTCGCGCTGCCGCGTCACCCGAGGGAGGTCGTGGAGGCGCTCGCCTACGCGCAGTCGGCGGGGCTCACCGTGGTCACCGTCGCCGACTCCGCGTTCGCGCCGGTCGCCAAGTACAGCGACCTCCTGATCCCGGCGGCGGTCGGCACCGGGCTCTCCTTCGACACGGCGTGTGCGCCGATGCTGCTGGGGCGGGTGCTGCTGGAGGCCATGTGCGATGGCCTGCCGGATGCGCAGGCCCGCCTGGAGGAGTTCGACGCGAGGGCCGCGGCGCGGGGCCTGTTCGTGGAGTAACCCCGGCCCGCCGGGTCCCCTACAGGGGGCGCGGCCCCGGGTGCCCTACAGGGGCGCGGGGCTGTGTCTTTTGCGCGGCTCCGCCGCGGTGGGCGCGGGTGCCCCAGCACGGTCCTCACTCGGAAGCCGGGCCCCTGGGGCCCGCCGCCGCTGACCGCCGCCCGCCCGAGTCGCCTACAGCAGCGCGTCCACGTGGGCGCCGCCTCCCTCCGCGATCAGGTCCTCGACGGGCTGCGGGCTGCGCACGGTGGCGAAGCGCACGCCGTCCGGCGTGGCCGTGAAGCCGTAAATCCCGGGCCTGGCAAGGGAGTTGTAGGAGTAGTGGTGGGCGAAGTAGTACGCGCCGGTGTCGAGCACCGCCGTGTAGTCGCCCTGTTCGAGCAGCGGCAGCGGGCGGTTCTCGGCGAGCAGGTCGCCGGCGAAGCAGGCCGGCCCCGCGATGTCCTGCGCGACGGCGGGCCCGGGCTTGGGGCGGCCCTTCGCGTCGTACGCCTCGATCCGCAGCGGCCAGGACGCGGGCGCGTACACGGTGCGGGCGGCGATCTGCACGCCGGCGTGGGTGACCGCGATGGGCCGCCCGCCCGAGCTCTTCGTGTACTCGACCCGCGCGAGCACCGTGCCGTGCTTGGCGAGGAGTGCGCGGCCGAACTCCGTCACCAGCGCGTACCGCCCGTCGAACAGGCCGGGCACCGTCTCCTTGAGGACGCGCGCGTACGTGGCGTACGTCGGGGTCTCCTCGTCCGAGCCGAAGTTGACCGGGAGTCCGCCGCCGATGTCGAGGGTGTCGACCTGCTGCCGGCCCACCGCCGCGTTGATCTCCTCGGCGAGCTCGTAGGCGGCCAGGACGCCTTGCGCCATGAGGGGGAGCGCCACGCCCTGCGAGCCGGTGTGGGTGTGCAGCCGGGTCAGCCAGGGGCGCTGCACGTACGCCTTGACGACCCACTCGCGGGCGCCGTCGTCGAGGAGCGCCACCCCGAACTTCGACGTCGCCGTCGCCGTGGACAGGGCGTCGATCGACCCCGCGCCCACCTGGGGGTTGACGCGGATCCCCAGTGGTGAGGAGGTCCCCGCCGACTCCACGAGCGCGTCCAGGCGGGCCAGCTCCTGCGGGTTGTCCGCGTTCACGGCGATGCCCAGGGCGAGCGCCTCGCGCAGCTCGGCCGGGGTCTTGGCGGGAGAGTCCAGCACCGTGTGGGAGGGGTCGAGTCCGGCGGCCCGCGCGAGGGCCAGCTCGCCGGGGCTCGCCACCTCGGCGCCGAGGCCCTCGGCGCGCAGCAGCCGCAGCACCGGCACCAGCGGGCACGCCTTCACGGCGAACGCGTGCAGCGCGGGCGCGTCGGTGACCTCGGCGAACGCAGTGCGCAGGGCGGCGGCGCCGGCGCGGATGCCGGTGGTGTCGAGCAGGGCCACGATGGGCGCGTCGGGCCCGGCGAGGCCCTGCTCCACCGCCGCCCGCACGGCCTGTTCGCGGCGCTCGGCCGCGGCGGCCCCGGCCGTGGGGGACGTTGCCTGGGAACTCATGCGATCAAGCCAATCACCGGGCGGGCCGGAGCGCAGGGGCGCGTCACGTATTGACTAGTTCTATTCAGTGAACCAGGATGTGAATATCACTGGACCATTGCTGGATCATCGCTGCGACATCGCTGCGTCACCGCCGGAACATCGCCGGCTCAGGTCACGAGGAGGCATCGCCATGTCAGGACCCCGCCCCGTACGGGCACCGCGCGGTACGGAACTGAGCGCCCTGGGATGGCAGCAGGAAGCCGCGCTGCGCATGCTCCAGAACAACCTCGACCCCGAGGTCGCCGAACACCCCGACCAGCTCGTCGTCTACGGCGGCACCGGCAAGGCCGCCCGCGACTGGCGCTCCTTCGACGCGATGGTGCGTACGCTGCGCACCCTCAAGCAGGACGAGACGATGCTGGTCCAGTCCGGCCGCCCCGTCGGTGTCATGCAGACCCACGAGTGGGCGCCGCGCGTCCTGATCGCCAACTCCAACCTCGTCGGCGACTGGGCCAACTGGGAGGAGTTCCGCCGCCTGGAGGCGCTGGGCCTGACCATGTACGGCCAGATGACGGCCGGCTCGTGGATCTACATCGGCACGCAGGGCATCCTCCAGGGCACGTACGAGACGTTCGCCGCGGTCGCCGCGAAGAAGTTCGGCGGGACGCTGGCCGGGACGATCACGCTCACCGCCGGGCTCGGTGGCATGGGCGGCGCCCAGCCGCTCGCCGTGACGATGAACGACGGCGTCGCGATCTGTATCGACGTCGACCCGCGCGCCATCGAGCGCCGCATCGAGCACCGCTACCTGGACGTGAAGGCCGACTCCCTGGAGCACGCGCTCCAGCTGGCCGTCGAGGCGCGCGCCGCCCGCCGCCCGCTCTCCATCGGCCTGCTCGGCAACGCGGCGGAGCTGCTGCCGCGGATGCTCGCCGAGGGCGCGCCGATCGACATCGTGACCGACCAGACCTCGGCCCACGACCCGCTCGCCTACCTGCCCGTCGGTGTCGCCTTCGACGACATGGCGGCGTACGCGGCGAAGGACCCGGCGGGATTCACCACCCGCGCCCGGGAGTCCATGGCGAAGCACGTCGAGGCGATGGTCGGCTTCATGGATGCCGGCGCCGAGGTCTTCGACTACGGCAACTCCATCCGCGGCGAGGCCCAACTCGCGGGCTACGAGCGGGCGTTCGCCTTCCCCGGTTTCGTGCCCGCATACATCCGCCCGCTCTTCTGCGAGGGCAGGGGCCCCTTCCGCTGGGCGGCCCTGTCGGGCGAGGCGTCCGACATCCACAAGACCGACAAGGCGCTGCTCGACCTCTTCCCGGAGAACGAATCGCTGCACCGCTGGATCAAGATGGCCGGGGAGCGCGTCCACTTCCAGGGTCTGCCCGCGCGGATCTGCTGGCTCGGCCAGGGTGAGCGCGACAAGGCGGGCGACATGTTCAACGACATGGTCGGCAACGGCACGCTCGCCGCGCCGCTCGCGATCGGCCGCGACCACCTCGACTGCGGCTCGGTGGCGTCCCCGTACCGCGAGACCGAGGCCATGCTCGACGGGTCGGACGCGATCGCCGACTGGCCGCTCCTGAACGCCATGGTCAACGTGGCCTCCGGCGCGTCCTGGGTCTCCATCCACCACGGTGGCGGGGTCGGCATGGGCCGCTCCATCCACGCGGGGCAGGTGTCCGTGGCGGACGGCACGAAGCTGGCCGGCGAGAAGATCCGCCGCGTCCTCACCAACGACCCCGGGATGGGTGTCATCCGGCATGTCGACGCCGGGTACGACATCGCGGAGCGGGTGGCGGACGAGAAGGGCGTACGCGTCCCCATGCGGGAGGGCGAGACCGAGTGACCTCCCCCTCGTCCTCGAACGCCGCACGGGCTGAGGTGGCCTCTGCCGGGCACCCCGCCAAGGACAGCCCCGCCAAGGGCGCGGGGAACTGCGCGACCCGTGACCCACGGTCCGCAGGCGGAGGCGGGGTTCCCGAGGGGGCCTCCTCCGGGCTCCCTGCCAAGGGCGGCAGCGGGTCCTCCTTCCAGGAGATGTGGCGCGAGCTCACCCCCATCGGACGCGACAGCGAAACCCGTGGCTACCGCCGCCACGCCTGGACCGCCGCCGACGCCGACTGCCGCGCCTGGTTCCGCGCACAGGCCGAGTCCCGCGGGCTCACCTACGAGCTCGACCGCAACGGCAACCAGTGGGCCTGGGCCGGCGACCCGGCGGCCGGTGACGCCGTCGTCACCGGCTCGCACCTCGACTCCGTCCCCGACGGCGGCGCCTTCGACGGCCCCCTCGGCGTCGTGTCGTCCTTCGCCGCGCTCGACGAACTCCGGCGCAGAGGGGCCGAGTTGACCCGCCCTCTCGCCATCACCAACTTCGGGGACGAGGAAGGCGCGCGGTTCGGGCTCGCCTGCGTCGGCTCCCGGCTCACCGCCGGACAGCTCACCGTCGAGGCCGCGCACCGCCTGCGCGACCAGGACGGGATCAGCCTCCCGCAGGCGATGGAGCGGGCCGGGTACGACCCGGACACCATCGGCCCCGACCCCGAACGCCTCGCCCGCATCGGCGCGTTCGTCGAGCTCCACGTCGAACAGGGCCGCGCCCTCGACCTCAGCGGCGACGCCGTCGGCATCGCCTCCGCCATCTGGCCGCACGGCCGCTGGCGGTTCGACTTCGCGGGCGAGGCCAACCACGCCGGCACCACCCGCCTCGTCGACCGCCGCGACCCGATGCTGACGTACGCCGAGACCGTCCTCGCCGCCCGCCGCGAAGCTCAACTCGCGGGTGCCGTCGCCACGTTCGGCAAGATCTCCTGCGAGCCCAACGGCGTCAACGCCATCCCCTCCCTCGTGCGCGGCTGGCTCGACTCGCGCGCCGCCGACCAGTCCACCCTGGACACCGTCGTCACCGCGATCGAGCGGGCCGCCAGGGAGCGCGCCGAGCGGGACGGCGTGGACCTCACCGTCGTACGGGAGTCGTTCACACCCGTCGTGGAGTTCGAGCACGCCCTGCGCGACGAGATCGCCAAGATCCTCGGCGGCGGCGCCCCGGTCCTGGGGACGGGCGCGGGACACGACGCCGGGATCCTCTCCGGCTGGATCCCGACCGCCATGCTGTTCGTACGCAACCCGACCGGCGTCTCCCACTCGCCGGCCGAACACGCCGGCGAGGACGACTGCGTCGCCGGCGTGCTCGCACTCGCCGATGTACTGGAGGGCCTCGCGTGCAGGTGACGTACTGGCTGGAACACGCCTGGCTCGACCCCACGGTCGAGCCGGGCGTACTCGTGGAGGTCGCCGACGACGGGCGGATCTCCGCCGTCCGCACAGGGATCGACGCGCCCCCGCCCGGCGCCGTCGCACTGCGCGGCTTCACCGTCCCGGGCCTCGCCAACACCCACTCGCACGCCTTCCACCGCGCCCTGCGCTCCACCGTGCAGGTCGGCTCGGGCACGTTCTGGACCTGGCGCGAGGTCATGTACCAGGTCGCGTCCCGGCTCACCCCGGACTCGTACTACGCGCTCGCCCGCGCCGTGTACGCGGAGATGGCGCTCGCGGGGATCACCGCCGTCGGCGAGTTCCACTACGTGCACCACGCGCCGGGTGGCACCCCCTACGACGATCCCAACGCGATGGGCGAGGCGCTGATCGCCGCGGCCGCCGACGCGGGCATCCGGATCACGCTGCTCGACACCGCCTACCTCTCCTCCGGTTTCGGGGCCGCCCCCGACCGGCACCAGCTGCGGTTCAGCGACGGCACCGCCGAGGCGTGGGCGGAACGCTGCTCCGCGCTCAAGGGGCGGCCGCACGCCCGCATCGGCGCGGCCGTCCACTCCGTACGGGCCGTCCCCGCACGGGAGTTGGGCACGGTCGCCCAGTGGGCCGAAGCCCGGCAGGCCCCGCTCCACGTCCACCTCTCCGAGCAGACCGCGGAGAACGACGCCTGCCTCGACGCGTACGGGATGACGCCCACCCAGCTGCTCTCCGAGCACGGCGTGCTCGGCGCGCGCACCACAGGCGTGCACAACACCCACCTCACCGACGGGGACATCGCGCTCCTCGGCGCGAGCGGTACGGGCACCTGCATGTGCCCCACCACCGAACGCGACCTCGCCGACGGCATCGGGCCCGCGCTAGCCCTCCAGCGGGCCGGCTCCCCGCTCTCGCTCGGCAGCGACAGCCACGCCGTGATCGACCTCCTCGAAGAGGCGCGCGCGATGGAGCTCGACGAGCGCCTGCGTACGCGGACGCGGGGCCACTGGACGGCGGCGGCGCTGCTGCGGGCGGCGACGGTCGACGGGCACGCGGCGCTCGGCTGGTCCGACGCGGGCCGCATCGAGCCGGGCGCGCTCGCCGATCTGGCCACGATCGCGCTGGACTCCGTCCGGACGGTGGGGGCGGTGCCCCGGCTCGCCGCGGAGACGGCCGTGTTCGCGGCGACGGCGTCCGATGTACGGCACGTCGTGGTCGGCGGGCGCCACGTGGTGCGGGACGGATCCCACACGCTGCTCCCCGACGTCCCGTCGACACTGTCGGCCGCCATCACCGCCCTGAGGACCTGACCTCGCCCATGACGGGCCGAGATTGCCCGTGCGGGTCCGCACCGCGTAGTTCAGGGGCGCGGGGAACTGCGCGAGCAACCACCCACACCCCGCACCCGACCGACTCCGCCGGAGGCTTTCGGGAGGGGGCGGGGCGGGGAGTAGAAAGGAACCCATGCGCACCACCCTCGTACGGAACATCACCACCCTCGTCACCAACGACCCCGAGAGGGAAAGCGGCCCCCTCGGGCTGGTCCAGGACGCCGCTCTCGTCATCGAGGACGGCCGCATCGCCTGGGCCGGCCGCACGGCCGACGCCCCCGACGCCGACGAAGCCGTCGACGCGCGGGGCCGAGCCGTCATCCCCGGCTTCGTCGACTCCCACTCCCACCTCGTCTTCGCGGGCGACAGGACCCAGGAGTTCAACGCCCGCATGAGCGGCCAGGCCTACGCCGCGGGCGGCATCCGCACCACCGTCGCCGCCACCCGCGCGGCGACCGACGAGGAGCTGGCCCGCAATGTCGCCCGCTACCTCGCCGAGGCGCTGCGGCAGGGCACCACCACCCTGGAGACCAAGTCGGGATACGGCCTCACCGTCGAGGACGAGGCCCGCGCGCTGCGCATCGCCGCCGAGCACACCGACGAGGTCACCTACCTCGGCGCGCACATCGTCGCTCCCGAGTACGCCGACGACCCCGCCGGATACGTCGCCCTGGTCACCGGCGCGATGCTGGACGCCTGCGCCCCGTACGCCCGCTGGATCGACGTGTTCTGCGAGAAGGGCGCCTTCGACGGAGACCAGGCGCGGGCCATTCTCACCGCCGGCCAGGCCAAGGGGCTGCTTGCGCGCGTCCACGCCAACCAGCTCACCTACGGGCCCGGCGTACAGCTCGCCGTGGAGCTGGGCGCGGCCTCCGCCGACCACTGCACCCACCTCACCGACGCGGACGTCGACGCGCTCGCCCACGGTACGACCGTGGCGACCCTGCTGCCCGGTGCCGAGTTCTCCACGCGGGCACAATGGCCGGACGCCCGGCGGCTGTTGGACGCGGGCGTGACCGTCGCGCTGTCCACCGACTGCAACCCGGGCTCGTCGTTCACGTCCTCGATGCCGTTCTGCATCGCGCTCGCCGTACGCGACATGAGGATGACCCCGGACGAGGCGCTCTGGTCGGCGACCGCCGGCGGCGCCGCCGCGCTGCGCCGCACCGACATCGGCCGGCTCTCCCCGGGCGCCCGCGCCGACCTGACGTTCCTCGACGCGCCCTCGCACGTCCACCTCGCCTACCGGCCCGGGGTCCCGCTGGTGAGCGAGGTCTGGCGGGCCGGTCGCAAGGTCTGAGGGAGCCTGGAGTGCCCCGGGGTGATCAGGCGTCGGCCAGGCGCTCGATCTCCACGGTGTCGCCCGCCGCGAGCAGCGTGAACAGACGCAGTACCTCGTCCCGGGAGACGCCGGAGATCTGGCGCGGCGGCGCGTCCGGGTCGTCCAGGTTCTCCCACAGGAGCCAGAGCAGCTCGCCGCTCGGGAAGGCGCTGAGGGACCAGCCGTTCTCGTGGGTGAGGGAGACATCGGGGTGCTCGTCGTCGGCGTCGGCGAGCCCGTCGAGGATCGTACGCATCGTCGCTTCGTCGGGCGCCTCGACGGAGGTGCCCGACAGGTCGGTCATGAAGTAGCTCATACCGTGCATTAGCTCACGCACGCGTCTCCCGTGTGGCTCCGCCCCCATCCGCCCCGCCGGTCCCGCGGCCCCAGAAGGGGCCAAACCGACGACGGCGTACCAAGCTTCGCCGTATGGTCACAAACTGCGGGAGGGTACCTACCGTCGGGTGAAATCGACCGGTACCGTCCTGGTGGCATCGGGGGCTCGGCAGGAGACCGGGGGGTCGAGGGGTGAGCGGTCTGCGCGGGACCGGCGGCGGTGCGCACGCGCCGGGCCGGATACGAGTGGTGCGGCCCGGCGATCTGAGCGCCGGCGAGCTTCAGCGCTGGCGCGAGCTGCGGAGCGCGTCGCACGCGCCCCAAAATCCTTTCATGGAACCGGAGTTCACCCTGGCCGTCGGTCGCGTACGGTCCACGGCGCGGGTGGCCGTGGTGCAGGGGAAGGGGGAGGAAGGAAAGGGGGCGCCCTTGGCCTTCTTTCCTTACCAGAAAGCCTCGTTGGGGCAGGGGCGCGCCATCGGGTTCGGGGTGTCGGACTGTCAGGGGATCGTCGGGACGTCTCAACTGGCGTTGACTACAGGTGAGTTGCTGCGGGCCTGCGCGGTGTCGTCCTGGGAGTTCGACAATCTGGAGGCCGGACAGTCGCTGTTCGTGCCGGACGCGTCCGCCGCGTACGCCTCCTTCGTGATCGACGTGGGCGCGGGTTACGCGGCGTACGAAACGATCCTGCGCCGGCAGTCGCCGAAGTTCTTCAAGACCACCACCGCCAAGGAGCGCAGGCTCGGGCGCCAGGTCGGGGAGGTCCGCTTCGTCTTCGACGAGCGGGACCCGGCGGCGCTCGCCCGGCTCATGGAGTGGAAGTCGGCCCAGTACCGCCGTACCGGGCGGCGCGACCGGTTCGCACGGGACTGGATCAGCGCCCTGGTCCAGCAGCTCGCCCACACCCGCGCCCCCGGCTGCTCGGGGGTGTTCTCCGTCTTGTACGCGGGGGGCCGGCCGGTCGCCGCGCACTTCGGGCTGCGTTCGCGCACGGTGCTGGCCTGCTGGTTTCCCGCGTACGACCCGGAGTTCGCCAAGTACTCGCCGGGCCTCGTGCTCCACCTGCGGATGGCCGAGGCCGCCGCGGCCGCCGGCATCGAGACGCTGGACCTCGGACGGGGCGCGGCGGAGTACAAAAACGCCTTGAAGACCGGCGAGATACCGGTGTACGAGGGGGCCGCCACCCGGCTCGGCGCGGGCGCGGCGCTGCACTGGATCGGCCGCGAGCCCTCCCGTCGGGCGCACGGATTCGTACGGAACAGGCCGCGGCTCGCGGAGTTCGCGCAGCGCGGCCTCAAGCGAGCGGGGCGGTTGCGCGGGTCCGGCGGACAGTAGGCCCCGGAGGGGCGCGGCGGTACTTGTGGAGCAGGACGGTACTTGTGGAGCAGGACGGTACTGGTGGGGCGCGCAAGCCCCGGTCGGGCATGGCAGCCCCGGCGGGGCACGGCCTTCGCGGCCATCGGACGACCCGGAGCACGGGGGGAACGCAGTGTCGGACAGGGCAGCACACACGCCGCGCACATCGCGTGCGTCGGAGAGAGCGCACGGTCCGCGGGCGCGGGCGCGGGCGCGGGGGCCGAAGAGGCCGGAAGGGCAGGCGGGGCTGGTGGGCGTCGGGCCCGGCATCGGTGTCGGGGAGCTGGATCTCGACGGGCTCGACGGAGACGTCCTGTCGCTGAACCCCGCACCGGGTGCGCCGCCGCTCGGCCCCGGCGAGGTGTACGCCCTGGTCCGACTGCGGGGCCGGCCGGTCGGCACGGTGCTTGCGCGGGTCGGCGAGGACGAGGACGCCGCACAGACCCTCGCGGCGGTGGCCCGCAAACAGCTCGCCGGATTCGTGTCCGTGCGGCGGGACGAGCCGGGCGGTGTTGAGGCGTGCTCCGGGCCGCACCCGGCGGAGGGCCCGGTGGGTGCTGGAGCGGACGCGGCGGAGCCGGGCGTGGCCGGGGGCTGCCCTGGACTCCATTCGGCGGAGGGTCTGACGGAGGGCCCGGTGGGCGCTGGACCGGGTGCGGTGGGGGCGGGCGGCGTCGCCGCCGGGCCGGTGCGCGGGGCCGGGGTGCCGCGGGTCAGCGTGGTGGTCGCCACACGTGAGCGGGCCGGTCAACTCGCCCGCGCACTCGACTCGTTGCTCGGTCAGGACCACCCCGACTACGAGATCCTCGTCGTCGACAACAACCCCACCACCGACCGGACCCGCGCACTCGTCGAGCGGCACTACGCCGCGCGCGGCGTGCGCTACGTCGTCGAACCCGTCCCGGGGCTCGCCGCCGCCCACAACCGGGGCGTGGCCGCCGCGCGCGGCGCGATCCTCGCGTTCACCGACGACGACGTGGTCGCCGACCGGCGCTGGCTGTCCTCGCTGGTCGCGCCCTTCGCGGACGACGCCCGACTCGGCTGTGTCACCGGCCTGATCCTGCCCGCCCGCCTCACCACGCCCGCCCAGATCCTCCTGGAGAGCCACGGCGGCTTCACCAAGGGCTTCGCGCCCCGCCACTTCGACCCGCGCAGACCCCCGCACGACGAGCCGCTGTTCCCGTTCACCGCGGGCCGCTTCGGCTCCGGCGCCAACATGGCCTTCCGGGCGGACGCCCTGCGCACCGTCGGCGGCTTCGACCCGGCCACCGGCACCGGCACCCCGGCCAGGGGCGGCGACGACCTGTACGCCTTCGCCCGCATCGTCGTCGCCGGCCACCGCCTCAGATATACGCCCGACGCGCTGGTGTGGCACCACCACCGTGAGACCTGGCAGGACCTGGAGAATCAGGCGTACGGATACGGCGCAGGCCTCACCGCCTACCTCACCGCGATCATCGCCCGCCGCCCGGCGCTGCTGCCCGCGCTCCTCGCCCGGGTGCCGCGCGGCCTCGCGCACGCGCTCGCCATCAGCGCCTACCGCGACGCCGGGGAACAGTCCGTGCCGGGCGAGCACGGCGCCCGGAGCCACCCATGGCCGCGCTCCCTCTCCCGGCTGGAGCGCAGAGGCATGCTGTACGGTCCGCTCGGCTACCTCCGCGCCCGGCGCCAGGTACGCGGCCACCGGCCGCCGTGGGAGACGGGACGATGAGTACCGGCGCGTCCCGCGTTCCGGTGCTGCTCTACCACGCGGTGATGGACGACCCGCCCGCCTGGATCGCCGAATTCACCGTCACACCACGGCAGTTCGCGGCCCAGCTCGACGCGGTCCGCGGCAGCGGACGTACGCCCGTGACCATCGGCGCGCTCGCCGCCCACTTCGCCGGGCGGGCCCCGCTGCCGCCGAGGCCCGTCGCGCTCACCTTCGACGACGGCTTCGCCGACCTGCCGGGCCCCACCGCCGAAGCCCTGGCCGCCCGCGCCCTGCCGGCCACGGCCTACCTCACCACCGGCGCCCTCGCACCCGGCGGCGCGAGCCTGCTGCCGCCCGCGCCGATGATGCGCCTCGGCCAGGCGGAGCGCCTGGAGGCGTACGGGATGGAGATCGGCGGGCACACCGTCTCGCACCCGCAGCTCGACACGCTCACCCGGCGTGCGCTGCACCATGAACTCGCCTTCTCCAAGGCCGTGTTGGAGGACGCCCTTGGTCACGGGATCGCCCACCTCGCCTATCCGCACGGCTACAACAGCCCCGCCGTACGCCGGGCCGCGCGCGCGGCCGGTTACGAGACGGCCGTCGCGGTGCGGCACGCGCTCAGCTCCGAGCACGACGACGCGTACCGCATCGCCCGGCTCATCGTGCGCCGTAGTCACACGGTCGCCGACATCGAGACCTGGATGCGGGGCGAGGGGGCGCGGGCCGCCCCGTACAACGACGGTGCCCGCGCGGTGGGTTGGCGGCTCTATCGCAGGGCCAGAGCCGTCGTGAAGGGGCCCGTCTTCGCCGGCTGAGAGGGGCGGGGGGTGGGAGCCGGGGCGGGGTCGGGGCGGGGTCGGAGCGGGTCGTGTGCGCGGTAGCCACACGGACGCGAAGAGTGTTCCTATACTTCTGTCTCGCTCAACGGGACAGCCTCGAACAACAGCCAGGGGACGGCGGCGTGACGGCCGCGACCACATGTGTGGGGGGAGTCGTACTGTGCGGCAACGCGGGCCCACGCCGGTCCCGGGGAGCGAGCAGCCCCCCGACGACGCGGTGGACCGACAGGCGGCGGACGGGCGGCCAGGGGACGGGCGGGTGGCGGACGGGCAGGTGGCGGACGGCTTCCCGGCGCAGGGCGAGCGACGATGGCGGCTCGCCGGCCCGTTGGGAACATGGAGCGGCCTGACGGCACTTCAAGTCCTGTTCACCTGGCTGCCGTTGCTCGTCGCCGTCGCCCTGTGGGTGTACGCCCTGCCGGGCATCGACTACCCGCACATGGGCGACTGGGGTTTGATCGACAAGCTGCCCGCCGCCTTCTACCTCTCCCTCGCCGTCCTCACCGGCGGGTTCGTGGTCAGTCTGCGACGGGCCGGCACCGCGCCCTGGTGGCCGGGGCTCTACAGCGTCGCCCTGCTCTTCGCGCTCAAGGCGCCCACCGCGATCCTCTACAACGCGGTGCGCTACCCCTGGGCGTCCAAGCACGACGCGGTCGTCAACCACCTGCTCGCCAACCAGGAGTTGCGGCCCGGGGTACCGCTCTCGGGCAACATGGCGGCGTACGACCAGTGGCCCGGCTTCTTCACGCTCAACGCCGGGCTCGTGCGGGCCTTCGGCGTGGACACCGCGGCCTCGTACCTCAACTGGGCGCCGCTCTTCTACGGCGTCGTCCTCATCCCCGTACTCGTCCTGATCTACCGCACCTTCGCCGAGGACTGGCGGCTCGTGTGGACCGGCGTGTGGATCTTCGAGGTCGCCAACTGGGTCGGGCAGGACTACTTCTCGCCCCAGGGCATGGCGCTCATCCTGCACCTGGCCGTACTCGCCGTGGTGTTCCGGCACTTCGTACGCCCCGGAGCGGCGGGCGGGCTGCGCTCGCGGGCCAACCTCGACCCGGCGGCGGCCAGCGTTCCGCCGCCGACCACCGGGCGTCAGCGGGCCGTCTGCGTCGCGATCCTCGCCCCGATGATCGCCGCCATCAACTTCACGCACCAGCTGACCCCGGTGATGCTGTGCGTCGCCCTCGTCGCGCTCAACCTGACCCGGCGCTACCGCAACCCCGGGCTGCTCGTCGTGACCGCGCTGATCATGCTGGTCTGGGACCTCACGATGGGCCGGCCGCTCTTCGTGGAGACCCTCGCCTCCCTCAAGGAGTCCGTGGGCAACCTCCTCAACAACTCGCGCGCCGGATACGCCGGTGAACTCACCGGGCCCGGGCCGGTGTTGCAGGGCCGGGCCGACATCGTCATGGTCCTGGTGGTCGCGGGGCTCGCGGCGGTCGCCGTCGTCCTGCGGCGCAAGCTCGTCAGGAGCGCGCTGCCGCTGCTCCTGGTGTCCGTGGCGCCGGTGCCGCTGTTCGCCGTCAACGACTACGGCGGCGAAATGCTCTTCCGGGTCTATCTGTTCGGGCTGCCCGGGGCGGCCTTCTTCGCGGCGGCGGCGCTTGTGCCGGCGTCTGCGGCGGGGCGGGTGGAGGTGGAGCCGGGCGGCGGGGGCCGGTTCGCGGGCCGCGCGCGGGCCGCGGTGCGCCGGCGGGGCGCGGCCGTCGCGCTGCCGGTGGTGCTGGTGCTGCTCGTCGCCGGGTTCGTCCCCGCGTACTACGGCAAGGAGCGGATGTACTACACGCCGCCCGCCGAGACGGCGATGGTGACCCGGGTGCTCGACAACGCGCCCAAGGGCTCGATGATCCTCGCCGTCACCGGGTCCTTCCCGCAGGCCCTGCACCGCTACGACCAGCTGGAGCACTGGTACGTGGCCGAGCAGGAGGAGCCGCAGAACGCGATCATGCTGCGGGATCCGGTGGGGTATCTGGAGCCCCAGCTGCCGCGGGACGGGCGGCCGGTGTACTTCATCCTCACGCGCACGCAGGACGTCTACTCGGCGGGGGAGGGGTTGCTTCCCGCGGGGGGTTTCCAGGAGCTGAAGAGCAAGCTTGAGTCCTCGGGGAGGTTTCGGGTGATCGACGCGAACCACTTCGGCACGGTCCTGCAATACGCGGCCCCGGCCCCGCCGTAACCCCGCCCCCGGGGCTCCGCCCCAGACCCCGGTTCGCGCCTTGAGGCCGCTCGTCCTCACTGAGGGGGCGCGGGGAACTGCGTGACCAGCCACGCACGGTCCGCTGCCGGTGGGCAACCGCATAGTCGCTCCCACTCCGGAGGAGAAGCCCCATGACGTCTGGCCAGACGCACATCCGCCTCACCACCGCCCTCTCCGGCTGGCTGGCCCTCGCCGCCACCGAGCTACCCGCAGGGACCCCCCTGCGGTGGATCCCGGTGTTGCTCTTCGTCTCGCTCGGGCCCGGCTTCGCGTTGCTCTATCCGCAGGGCGACACCCTGCGCCCCGGCGCCCGCATGGAGGCGCTCGCGCTCGTCGCGCCGCTCAGCCTGTCGTTCGGGGCGCTCGTCTCCACCTGCCTCTTCCTCGTGCACGGGTTCTCCGCGACCGCGTTCCTCGTCTCCCTGGCCGGCTTCTCCACCCTCGCCTGCGCCTTCCCGGGGCTGCCCTTGCCCGCCGCCACCCGGGGCGCCGCCGAGCGGGACAAGCGCGCCAGGACCCGGTGACGGCTACCGCCCACACACCGCGCGGTACACCAACGCCGCCCCCGTCGCCGCGCACAGCCCCGCGAAGACCGGCAGCGCCACCGTCGCGAAGGTGTGCTGGGCCGCCCAGCCCAGGACCGCGAGGAGCCACACCACCACCGCGGTGACCCTCCAGTGCGTCCCCAGGGCACGCAGCAGCACCGTCGCCAGGGCCAGGCACAACAGGTGCAGGGCCGGGGGCAGCCAGCGTTCGACGCCGCTGGGGCCGGCGAGCCCCGCGGTCTCGGCCACGAAACGGCAGAGCCGGCCGTGCCAGGGGCCCGACAGCGGGTCGGGCAGGACACCCAGGATGACCGGGGCGGTGTGCAGGGCCGCCACCGTCACCCACAGCCCCGCCAGGAGGAGAGCGGGCCGAGGCCGGTACAGCGACACCGCCGCGCTGCACACCACGATGAGCAGCACCCCGGCGGTCAGACTCACCGGCGGCAGCGCGTGCAGCAGCCCCGCACCGTTGAGGTCGCGGCCCGCGCCCACCGGGTCGGCGGCGCGCGACAAGGGCACCCAGAACAGGCCCGCCGCCAGGCCGAGCAGCAGCCACAACGCGGTGACGAGGAACGACTCGTCACCCTCGCCGGTGTCGGCACTCACGAAAGCGTCGGGATCCGGAGGCAGCCGCAGATGCAGCGTGGGTGCCGAGCCCCGATCGGGGTGGACGACCCCGAGGCGCAGGGTGGGGCCGCCTCCCGGCGCGTACACCGGGATGCCGAGCGCCGGTGTCGCCGTGTCCATGCCGCCGCGCAGATACGCGGTCCGGGTTGCCCAGTGCGTCCCGTACTCCCGCGCCTCCTCCGTACGGGCCGCCTGCGCGCGCTGCGCCCAACTCGTACCGAAATCAGGTGCCTTGGTGGCGACCGGTGTGCGGACGGTGGCGCGGCCCGCGAGCGCGCCGCGCAGGCCCGGTACGCAGCACAGCGCCATCGCCGTCATCGCGCACAGCTGGGCCCAGCCCGCGCCGGAGATGCCGAGCGGGCCGAGCAGCACCGCGGCGCCGCCGAGGACCAGGGTGCACATCGCGCCCTGGAGCAGCGCCAGCATGCCGGTGCGGCCCTGCACGCGAAGGACCCCGATGTAGAGCTCGACGGCGACCCGCGGGATCGCGGCCGCGGCCAGCAACTGCAGGACCAGCGTGCCGTGCCGGGCGTAGTCGGCGCCGAACGGGCCGAGGATCTGGCGGGCGAGCGCGAGCAGGAACAGCACCACCGGGATCAGCAGCAGCGCCATCCGGCGCAGCGCGCCGCGCACCCCGTCGGCGAGTTGGCCGGGGCTGTGCGAGGAGTGCGCGGTGAGCGAGGAGGCCATGTTGACGGCCATGAACTCCATGGTCCCGCCGACCGTGTACGCGATGAAGAAGAAGCCGTTCTGGGCGGCGGGGAAGCGCACCGCGACCATCACCGGCAGCAGGTTGATCATGGCGAGGGAGAACAGCGCGCCGACCGCGTCCCCGGCCAGGAAGCGGCCGATCTCGCGCGGTTCGGGGACGGGACGGTCGCGGTCGGCGGCGGCCTGCGCGGGGATCAGCCGGCGGAAGACCAGCCAGCCGAGCGGCACGATGGACAGCGCCGTCGCGGCCGCCCAGGAGACGAAGACGCCGAGGGCGAGCGCCGAGAAGACGGCGAGCAGGAGCAGCTTGCCGAGTGAGAAGACGGCGTTGCCGACCGGCACCCAGATCGCCTTGCGCAGGCCCGTCAGGACGCCGTCCTGGAGGGTCAGGATCGCCCAGGCCACCGACGCCACGGTGAAGACCGCTCCGGCGGTGAGCCCGGACAGCGGGGCGTACGAGGGGCCCCACAGCGGCAGCGTGAAGAGGAAGACCACACAGGCCACGGTCACCACGACGGTGCTGGCCACATAGACGCGCCGCACCAGCTGCCCGGTGGAGCGGCCGGCGCGTGGCACATAGCGGACCACCGCGCCGATCATGGTGGTGGCGGTGATCGAGGCGAGCAGCTTCATCGCGGCGATGGCCGCCGAGCCCTGTCCGACCGCCTCCTCGCTGTAGTAGCGGGCGGCGACCAGCCAGAAGCCGAGCCCGAGGGCGGCCGAGACGGCGGTGGACAGCATCAGGGCATAGGCGTTGCGGAACATCGAGTCGCCGCCGCCGGTGGGCGGTGCGCTGTCCGTGACGGCCTGGTCGGACGGCACCGCGGCGCGGTCCCCGGTCCCGGTTCCAGCCGTGTCAGTCACCGGCGGGGCCGCCCCTCGCCGGCCGGATGCCCGCCGCGCGCAGTACGGCGATGGTGCGTTCGGCCTTCAACGGGTCGATGGGCAGGGCGTGTTGGGCGAACCAGCGGGCGGCAGCGGGCGCGGGGGAGGGATCGGTGAAGGCGCCGCCCGCGTAGTCGTCGAGCGGCGGGTCGTACAGATAGCCCACGGTGACGCGCGCCCGGGCGAGCACCGCGCGGGCCGCGTCGCGGTCCTCGACGAGCAGCGGCACCCGGAACAGCGGCTGGACGGGCCCCGGCTTCGGCCGCGCCCACTCGGTGGCGAGCAGCGTGCGGGTGCCCGCGCGGTGGGCGTCGAGGACGGTGTCCAGGCGCGTCAACTTCCGTGTGACGCGGGCCAGTCGGGTGCGGCCGTGGCTCGCCCGGTAGTCATGCATGTCGACGCGTGCCCAGGCGTGGAAGGCGGCCAGGTTCGGCGCTACGGAGACGGCGCGGCCCAGGTCGTCGGGGCGCAGCGGCATGCGGATGTCGTCGCGCTCCTGCTGTCCGAGCAGGCGCAGGGCGGCCCGGGCGGTGGGGGCCAGGCGCAGACCGCGTACGGCTGCCTCGGCGTACGGGCGGGCCCAGTAGGCGAGTTCGGCGCCGGTGCGGCGGGGCGCGAGGAGTTCGTCCCGTGCCGTGGTGAGCGCATCGCGCAGGCCCGGGTCGGCGATCGTGAGGAAACCGCCGGCCTTGGCCGCGGTGTGTTTGGAGAGGCTGAAGACGGAGGCCTGGCCGAAGGTCCCGACCGGGCGTCCGGCGCTCACGCTGCCGATGGCGTGGGCCGCGTCCTCAATGAGCGGGATGTTCGACCGCGCGCACCGGTCGGCCAGTTCGGGCGCCGGGTCGGGGTTGCCGTACAGGTTGGTGGTGAGGACGGCGGAGAGCCGCGGCCACAGCGCGTCCGGCACGGCGGCCGGGTCGAGGGAGCCGTCGTGCGGGTCGAGGGGCGCCTGCACCGGGCGCAGTCCCGCGGCGAGGACCACGAAGAAGATGACGTCGTCGTTGACGGGGGACATCAGGACCCGGCCGCCGGGCGGGCACCAGTGTCTGAGCGCCACGTACAGGCCGAGCCGGCAGGACGGCACATAGAGGCACTCGCGCCCCAGCCGTCGGCGCATCGGCCCTTCGAGCTCTTCGTACGCCATGAAGTCCCCCCGGGCCCCCGCGTCCCCGCTCAATGTGACCCAGTGCGCCCCGCTTCGTCAACAACTCCGTCACCAACGCCGCCAACAAAGCGGAAGGGCCCGTTCCTTGACGGAACGGGCCCTTCGGACGGGTGTACGTCACTCTTCGACGGTCAGCCCCTTGCGGAGCTTGCGCAGGGTGCGCGAGAGCAGCCGGGAGACGTGCATCTGGGAGATGCCGAGCTCCTCGCCGATCTCGGACTGCGTCATGTTGGCGACGAAGCGCAGCGACAGAATCTTCCGGTCCCGCGCGGGAAGCCCGGCGATCATCGGCTTCAGCGACTCGATGTACTCGACGCCTTCGAGGTCGTGGTCCTCGTAGCCGATGCGGTCGCTCAGGGCGCCTTCGGAGTCGTCCTCCTCGGGCTGTGCGTCCAGCGAGCTCGCGGTGTACGCGTTGCTCGCCGCCATGCCTTCGACGACTTCTTCCTTGGTGATGCCCAGGCGTTCGGCGAGCTCGCCCACCGTGGCCGAGCGGTCGAGCTGCTGGGCGAGTTCGTCGCCCGCCTTGGCGAGGTCCAGACGGAGCTCCTGGAGCCTGCGCGGAACCCGCACGGACCAGGAGGTGTCGCGGAAGAAGCGCTTGATCTCACCGACGATGGTCGGCATGGCGAAGGTGGGGAACTCGACGCCGCGGTCGAACTCGAAGCGGTCGATCGCCTTGATCAGGCCGATGGTGCCGACCTGGATGATGTCTTCCATCGGCTCGCTGCGGGTGCGGAAGCGCGATGCGGCGAACTTGACCAGGGCCAGGTTCAGTTCGACCAGGGTGTTGCGCACGTACGCGTGCTCCCGTGTGCCTTCCTCGAGCGTGTCGAGGCGGGCGAAGAGCGTCTTCGACAGGGCCCGCGCGTCAACGGGGCCTACATGGGCGAAGGGCGGGATCTCGGGAAGACCCTCAAGTTCGTCTGCTGCGTACGGTCGTGCCTGTGGGGGGCGGATGTCCTGCGGTGCCTGCTTGATCGACGTATCTCGCGATGCGTCGAGCCGGGGTGACATGGGTCTCCTCCATCGTTCTCGGCATATGGCTGCCGATGCCCATACGTGTTGTCCGCGGTGTGCGGCGCCTCCGTGGCCGGTCGTGTTGAATAACTGTCGCTACTACCCCTACCCGCTTTGAGTGGGCTCTCGCAAGGCTTCTTTATCCTCATATGTCCGCTTTGCGGGGTTGTTTGGCTTTCAGATGTCGCAGGGAAGGCGTAGTGTTCTTGAGAAGTTACGACGAATCGGCGAAGAGGGACGGCATGGACCGCGGCACGGTCGGCAGCACGAATCGGGGCCGGCTCCGGGTCGGAGTCCGTACCGAGGGCGGCAGCGAGGTCCTGACTCCGGCGGGTGAGCTCGATCACCACACGGCGGATCTGCTCAGGGAGCCTCTGGAGGCTGCCATCGCCCAGGGGCGCACCAGGCTGGTCGTCGACTGCTCGCAACTGGAGTTCTGCGACTCCACCGGATTGAATGTGCTGCTCGGCGCCCGCCTCAAGGCGGAGGAGCTGGGGGGCGGGGTTCACCTGGTGGCGATGCAACCGGTCGTTGCGAGGGTTTTCGAGATCACGGGGGCGGAGGCTGTCTTCACCGTGCATGATTCGCTCGATACCGCTCTGCGTGACTGACCCCGATTCGTCCGGGCAGGAGAGCACACCCAAGACATTGGCGAATCGGTGAGGTGAAGCGCTGATGAGCACCACCCGGGAGCAAGCTCCGGGCGACCGTGGGCCAGAGCCCCATGGGGCCCGGCCCGGCGCCGTGCCGTCGGAATCCGACGACACGGGCTCCGTCACGTCCGCGCGCGTGCTCGCGCTCAGTGGGGCGAGCGGCATCGTCCCCATGGCACGGGACTTCACCAGGCAGGCCCTCTACGACTGGGGCTGGCTTCCGGCGGCGACGGCCGAGGGCCGCGCCGCCGCCGAAGACGTCCTGCTCGTCGTCTCCGAGCTGGTGACCAACGCGTGTCTGCACGCCGAGGGGCCCGAGGGGCTGAGGGTGTCGCGCACCGCGAAGGTTCTGCGTCTTGAGGTCAGCGACCTCGGCTCGGGACAGCCGGCGCCCCGCACCCCGCACCGTGCGGGCCGGCCCGGAGGGCACGGCATGTTCATCGTGCAGCGGCTGTGCCTCGACTGGGGCGTGGTACGCACGCCGGGCGTGGCAGGCAAGACGGTCTGGGCGGAACTCGCGGCACCCGCGTAAGGCTCTGGGCGGCACTCGCGGCACCCGCGTAAGGCTCTGGGCGGCACTCGTGGCACCCGCGTAACTCCCGTTCACGGTTACCGGCGGTTCGGACCCGCCGGTCTTCTGGCATGTCCGCACCTCGATCCGCTCTGCTCTTTGTCTTCCCTCGACAAGGCCCCCGGCGTACCTTGACGCCCTATCTGATGAGCCGTCAGGAACGTGGCGGCCCTCCGGCAGAACCGGCATAAGGGGTATTCGAGGTGTCGTACCCGAAGCGGACAGCTCTCGCGCTGGCGACGGCGGTGGCGGGCTCGGTGGTGCTGATCACCGCCCCGACGGCCCAGGCATCCGTCGTCGACGTCAACTACAACTGCAAGACGCCGATCGGCGCCAAGAGCGCCGTGTCGCCCATCGACATCAAGGCGGTGCCGAGCGGCAGTTCCTACAAAGTCACCATGTCCTTCCAGAAGGGCGTCTCCTCCAGCCCGGTCGCCCTGGGCGCCGGCGCGATGAACCCGAGCGCCACGATCGTTCTCGGCGGCGCCGACAAGGGCACGCTCGCCGTCACCGGGCCGGCCAACTCCGCGGAGATCCCCGCCAACTCCCCGATCAAAATCAGCGACTTGTCGGGCACGTATGTGCCGAAGGCCAACGGCAAGGTCACGTTCACCGCGGGCGTCCTCACCATCAAGGCGCTCGGCACCACCACGACCTGCACCGCGAGCAACAATCCCGGGCCCTCCCTGGAACTCCAGGTCACCGGGGCGAGCGGATCGTCCGGTGGCGGTTCGACGGGCGGTTCGACGGGCGGTTCGACCGGGGGTTCGACCGGCGGGGGCTCGACCAGTGGTGGCGGGGCCCCCGCGGCGTTGCCCAAGACCGGCCCCCTCGACTCGGCCGTCGCGCTGGGCACCCTCGGCGGCACGGTCGTCCTGGTCGGCGCGGGCGGAGTGCTCTGGCTGACCCGGCGCAACCAGCGGACCTGACCGGTGAGGCCGGCCGTCCCGACCCGGCGCGACCAGCGCGCCTGACCGGAGCAACCGACCGTCTCGACCGGCACGGCCGACGGGTCCGACCGGAGGCCGACCGGCGCGACCGGCGGGTCCGACCGACGGTCTCGACCGGCGCGGCCGACGGGTCCGACCCCCGTAACCGGCAGGCCTGAACCGGCACTTCCGTACGCCCCCGAAGGACCGGCACTTCCGTACGCCCCCGAAGGACCGGCACTTCCGTACGCCCCCGAAGGAGCCTTTGTGCTCCGGTACGCCCCGCAAGGGGACCCCCTCGCCCCCCGAGGAGCCGCCGATGCGTCCGAACCGCCCGGCCCTGCCGATCCTGGCCCTGCCGGTCCTGGCCCTGCTGCTGTGCGCTCTCTCGGCGCCCGCCGCGCGGGCCGCGCAGGCCGCGCCGCCGGCGAGCGGGGAGTGGACCGCCGCGCCCGCGTCCGGAGGCGGGACCCGCCCGAGCACCGACGGGCGGCCCTACTTCTACCTGGAGGGAGCGCCCGGCGCCGTCCTGGAGGACACGGTCTCGCTGAGCAACCCCACCGGCGCGCCCCTCACCCTGCGACTGCGCGGCGCAGCCGCCTACAACACCGCAGACGGTTCCTTCGCCGTACGCGCGAGCCCCGACCCGTGGATCACGCCTGCCGCGCCCGAGGTGAACATCCCGCCGCACACCCGCGCCGACGTACCGTTCTCCGTCACCGTCCCGGCCGGCGCGCAGCCCGGTGACCACCCCGCCGCGCTCGTCGCCACCGGGGGCGGACGCGACGCGGGCATCCGCCTCCAAGTCCGCGTGGCGGGGCCCACGTTGAGCGCGCTGACCGTCGAGTCCGTACGCGTCGACAAGAGCCGCCACCTCATCCGCTACGCCCTGGTCAACCGGGGCAACACCGCCCTCACCCCGCGGCTCGCGGTGCACGCCGACGGCGTCTTCGGCCGCGCGCTCCAGCGCGCCGCCCGGCCGCTGCCTCTCGAACTCCTGCCGGGGCAGCGCGTCGAGCTGAGCGAAGCCTGGCCGCATCCGCCCGCCCTCGACCGGGTCGACGTCCGCCTCGACGTCACCGCCGAAGGCGGCGCCCACGCGAGCGCCGCGGCCGACGTCACCTTCGTACCGTGGGGCGCCGTCACCGGAGTCGGCCTCGTGCTGCTCGGCGGCGCGGCGGCCGCCGCTCGGCTCATCGCGCGCCGACGCCGCGCACCCCGTGCCGAGCCCGCGGAACGTGAGCTGGAGGAACGCGAGTTGGCGCAGACAGGAGCTCTTCGGTGAAGCCACACCTGAGGGGTGGACCACCCCGCGTCCTGCCGCCGGCCCTTCTCGCCCTGATCGCCCTGATCGCCGTGCCCGCCCTGCTTGCCCTTCTCGTCCTGCCGGCGGCCGGACCTTCGTACGCCGACGACGGCTCCCCCACGGTCGCTCTCTCCACGACCGAGGCCGCCAAGGGCGCCGACGTCACCGTCACCGGCAGCGGCTGGCGGCCCGGCGCGCTGCTCATGCTGCTCGTGTGCGGGCAGTCCGACCCCACCCGGGGCGTCATCGGCGGCACCAACTCCTGCTCCAACGCGGACGGCCAGGCCGTCACCACCGACGCCAAGGGCGCCTTCACCAAGGCGCTCCCCGCGGCCCCACCGCCCAAGCCGTGCCCCTGCGTCGTCCACGTCGCCACCGTGCAGGGCGAACCGGCCCTGGTCGACGCCGAGTTGAAGATCACCGGCCATCCGGTGGCACCCCTGCCCGACCAGAGCGGCGACGGCAGACTCGCGGTCCTCGCCGAACCGCGCCTCGACGGCAGCAGCTCCCTGCTGACCTGGTTCGGCGCGCCGCCCGCGCGCACCCTGGTCTTCACCGTCGGCAACCTGGGCTCGGCCCCCGTCAAGGACCCCGTCTTCCAACTCGGCACCTCGCACGGCGTGTTCGCGCCGCAGTGGGAGGACCGCCAGTGGAGGGGCACCATCGCGCCCGGCCAAAAGGCCGAGATCAGGCTCGACTTCGAGCTGTCGGCGGGCGCCCACGGCGACTACCAGGTCTCGGTCCAGTACGCGAAGAAGCTGCTGGCCACCGAGCCCTGGGGGGTCGGCCGGCCCTGGGGCGTCACCGTCTTCTGGATCCTGCTCTGCCTGGTGGTGCCCGCCGCGGTCTTCCGCATCGGCATGGCCGTCGTCGACCGCCTGCGCCCGCGCGCCGCGAAGCGGGCCCCGAACGCGGCGCGGCACCGCGGCATGCGCCTGACCGACGTGACCGTACGCCTGCCGAGACCCGGCCGGGCGCGCGAGGAGCCCACGGCGCCGCACACCGTCCCGGAGCAGGGGGCGAACCCGGGACCGGAGCAAGGGCCGAACCCGGGACCGGAGCAGGGGCCGGGCCCGGACGACACCCCGCACTCCACCACGGCCGCGCTGCCGTGGTTCACCCCCGACTCCGCACCGTCCACGAGCCAGCCGGGCCGTCCGTATGGCCCCACGACGAAGGGAAATCCGTGACCACGCAACGGAGGATGAGCGCGGCCGGTATCGCGCTGATGCTCGGCGGCGCGGGGATCATGCTCGCCGCAGGTCCCGCACAAGCAGCCGAGGTCTCGTACTCCACCGAGTGCATACCGCCGTCCATCTCCGGCCTGCCGCCGGTCGAGGGGACGACGAAGGTGCAGATCACCGCGCCCGCCACGGCCAAGGTGGGCGACGAGGTGGATGTCGTCTGGAAGTTCACCCAGGCCGCGTCGAACAACCCCAACGTCCTCGACCTCAACAAGGACGTCGTCCAGCCGACCGGCACCCTGAAGGCGGCGGGCGCGCAGAGCGCGGACATCGCCATGAAGGGCCCGCGGACCAACCCGCCGATCCCCAAGAACAGCCCCATGGTCCTCTCGGACATGACGGCCAAGCTGAAGCTGACCACGGCCGGTGACGTGACCCTGACGCCCGGCGCGTACAACATCAACGTCAACCAGATCATGTCGACGGACACCAAGTGCACCCCGAAGGTGGCGGTCGGCGTCGGCGCGACGATCAAGGTCACCGATGCGGGCGGCACCTCCGGAGGCTCGACGACCGGGGGCACGACCGGCGCCACCACATCCGGCGGCACGACCGGCTCCACCACGACGGGAGGCACCACCGGATCCACCACGACCGGGGGCACGACCGGTTCCACGACCTCCGGTTCCACCACCGGATCGACCACGTCGGGCGGCACCACCACGGCCGGGACCACCGGCGGGTCCACGGCGGGCTCGACGTCCGGCGCCACCACCGGCGGCGGTGGCGACCAGAGCGACTTCCCCGGCAAGGAGGTCGCCGTCAACTTCGCCTGCACCGCGCCCGGGCCGGCCAGCATCCAGTCCAAGGTGACCATCAACGCCAAGAAGAGCGGCGGGAGTTACGCCCTCACCGTCAAGACGGCCAAGGGCGTCATGAACAGTCCGGCCGACCTTCCGGCGGGCGCGCTCAAGCCGTCGATGCAGGTCACCGTCGGCGGCGCCGACAAGGGCTCGGTGGCCGTCACGGGCCCCGCCAACCCGGACCCCATCAAGTCGGGCGCACCGGTGAGCCTCACCGACATGACCGGCACCTACAAACCGGGCGCCTCCGGCACGTCCACCCTCAGCCCCGGCGACCTGTCCATCGACGTCACCCTGGGCGGCTCCCCGATCCACATCCCCTGCAAGGTCTCCGGCACCGCGCCGGTCTCCCTGGAGCTGGACACGGCGGCCCAGCCGGGCGGCGCGGCCGGCGGCAGCGGCTCGGCGACCACCGCGGGCTCGGGGGGCGCGGCGTCCACCTCCGGCTCCGGCGGCCTCGCCCAGACCGGCGCGAGCGGCACGGGCGCGCTGCGCGCGCTCGGCCTGGTCGCGGGCACGGTGATCCTGCTCGGCGGCGCGATCTTCACCTTCACCCCGTGGCGGCGGCTGCGCGGCACGCGCTGACGCACCACGGGAACGACCAAGGGCCGCCGCACCTCCCGGTGCGGCGGCCCTTGACGTGCCGGGGCGGTGCTAGTGCACGCCGCCCATGAGCGGCTGGACCTTCCTGCGGTACATGAAGATCGCCACACCGGCGAGGACGGCGAGGCCGCCCTGGCTGGCGAACCAGTACGAGGAGTCGGTCGGCGCGCCGACCAGCTGGAGCAGCGCGATGACGGAGTCGCCGGCCGTGACGGCAAGGAACCACACGCCCATCATCTGCGAGGCGTACTTCTCCGGCGCCAGCTTGGTGGTGAGCGAGAGCCCCACCGGGGAGAGCGTCAGCTCACCGACGGTCTGGATCAGGTAGACCGCGCACAGCCACAGCGGGGTGACCTTGACGCCGCCGGACGAGGCGGCCTGGGCCAGCATCATCACGAAGAACGACAGGCCGATGAGCGTGAGGCCGAAGGCGAACTTCGACAGCGTGCTCGGCTCCTGGCGGCGCTTGTTCAGGTACACCCAGAGCCACGCGAAGACCGGGGCCAGCGCCATCACGTACAGGGGGTTCAGGGACTGGAACCAGCTGGAGGGGAAGTTCCAGCCGAACAGCTTGTTCGCCGTGTTGTCCTGCGCGAACACGCTCAGCGTCGAGCCGGTCTGGTCGTAGATGCCCCAGAAGGCGGCCGCGGCGACGAAGAACCACACGTACGCCGACATCCGCGACTGCGAGACCTGGTCGAGGTCCTTGTCCCGCTTGATGCGCAGCAAGTACCAGGCGGGGATGATGAGGCCGGCGATGGTCAGCGGCCAGATCGCCCAGTTCACCGTGAAGTGGCCCGACACCGCGAGGGCGCCGTAGGCGACGACCGCGACGCCCAGCCACATCAGGACCTTCTTGATGATCGAGGCGCGCTCGGCCTCGGACATCGGCGTCGGAACGACGTCGCTCTCCGCCGACATGTGGCGCGAACCGAGGAAGAAGAACAGCAGACCCAGGGCCATGCCGACCCCGGCGAGGGCGAAGCCGAAGTGCCAGTTGACCTTCTGGCCGAGCGTGCCGATCGTCAGCGGGGCGGCGAAGGCACCGAGGTTGATGCCCATGTAGAAGACCGTGAAGCCGCCGTCGCGGCGCGGGTCGTTCTTGTCCGGGTACAGGTGGCCGACCATCGTGGAGATGTTGGCCTTGAGGAGGCCGGAGCCGAGCGCGATGGCCGCGAGACCGATGAAGAACGAGAGTTCGACCGGCACGGCCAGGAGGAAGTGGCCGATCATGATGATCGTGCCGCCGAGGGCCACGGTCTTGCGGGCACCCCAGGCGCGGTCGGCGAGCCAGCCGCCCGGCAGGGCGAGCAGGTACACCATCGCGTTGTAGACCGAGTAGATCGCGGTGGCCGTGGCCATGTTGAACCCGAGCCCGCCCTGGGACGCCGGGGCGACCAGGTAGAGCACGAGCAGGGCCCGCATGCCGTAGAAGCTGTAGCGCTCCCACATCTCCGTCATGAAGAGGTTGGCCAGGCCGCGGGGGTGGCCGAGGAAGGTCTGCTCGGTGCCAGTGGTACTGGGCGAGTCCTTCGTCAGGCTGGACGCCATGGTCGATCCTTGCTTGCTCGGGACGCGCGCTTCGTGAGCGTTGAATCGCGCCCGGTGGGGGAAGGCCGGCACCGGCATGGCCGCTGTCCCCCCAACGCCTTTGGGGTCCGGCTCCGTGGGGGAGACCGGGAAGGACAGACCACACCGGGATCCACGCCCCGTGCGCTGGTGCGCGCTGGGGCCCGGCCCGTAGGTCATTCACTGAATCTCAAGACTGGCAAAGCCGGCCCTGTGCAGAAAAGAGACCCTTGGCGCGCCAAGCAGGCCAAAGGTCCACGAGTAGTGCTATAGGCGTCGGGACACCATACGTCACCAGAGCGGCGCATATGGAAGGACTTGAGAGATGGATCACAGGCTTCCATGGAACCACTCACCGTAATTCGAAGGTGTTGAACAAGATCGCGCCGTAGACCCGCAGGGTGGGTGGATCACCTGACGGATTGCCTCCGCCGCGGACTACCATCACCTCCATGACCCGTGTACTGCTCGCCGAGGACGACGCGTCCATCTCGGAGCCACTGGCCCGCGCCCTGCGCAGGGAGGGTTACGAGGTCGAGGTCCGCGAGGACGGCCCGACCGCCCTCGACGCCGGACTGCAGGGGGGCGCCGACCTGGTCGTGCTCGACCTGGGGCTTCCCGGCATGGACGGCCTCGAAGTCGCCCGGAGGCTGCGCTCCGAAGGCCACACCGTCCCCATCCTGGTGCTCACCGCCCGCGCCGACGAGGTGGACACCGTGGTCGGCCTCGACGCCGGCGCCGACGACTACGTGACCAAGCCCTTCCGCCTCGCCGAACTCCTCGCCCGGGTCCGGGCGCTGCTGCGCCGCGGCGCCACCGAGCCGGTGCCCCAGCCCGCCACCCACGGCGTGCGGATCGACGTCGAGTCGCACCGGGCCTGGATGGGCGACGAGGAGCTCCAGCTCACCGCCAAGGAGTTCGACCTGCTCAGGGTCCTGGTGCGGGACGCCGGCCGGGTCGTCACCCGCGACCAGCTGATGCGCGAGGTCTGGGACACCACGTGGTGGTCCTCGACCAAGACGCTCGACATGCACATCTCGTGGCTGCGCAAGAAGCTCGGCGACGACGCGGCCAACCCGCGCTACATCGCCACCGTCCGCGGAGTCGGCTTCCGCTTCGAGAAGAGCTAGAGAGAGCCGGAGCACCCGGGCACATGCGCCGTCGACTGATCAACTCCACACTCGCGGTCGTTCTCGTGGTGATCGCGGTCTTCGGCGTCTCCCTCGTCATCGTCGAGACACGGACCATCAGCAGCAGCGCCCAGGAGAGCGTCAACTCCGAGGCGGTGCGGCTGGTCTCCGTCGTCGACAGCCGCACCCTGGCCAAAGAGACCGTCAACGCGCAGGTACTCGCCGAACAGATCGACCCCAAGCGGTACGCCCGCATCGCGATCCCGGGCCGCCCGGTGATCGAGCTGGGCCAGAAGCCCGAGGGCACCGTCATCAAGGGCACCGCGACCGGCGAGCGCGGCGAGTCCGTCCTGGTCCAGGAGCCCCGCTCCACGGTGACCAAGGAGGTCGGGCGCACCCTGCTGATCATCGGCGCCGTGGCGCTGCTCGCCATCGTCTCCGCGGTGCTCCTCGCCGTGCGCCAGGCCAACAAGCTGGCCTCGCCGCTCACCGACCTCGCCGAGACCGCCGAACGCCTCGGCTCGGGCGACCCACGCCCGCGGCACAAGCGGTACGGGGTGCCCGAGCTCGACCGGGTCGCCGATGTTCTCGACTCCTCGGCCGACCGGATCGGCCGGATGCTCACCGCGGAGCGCCGGCTCGCCGCGGACGCCTCGCACCAGCTGCGTACGCCGCTGACCGCGCTCTCCATGCGCCTGGAGGAGATCGCCCTCACCGACGACCTCGACACGGTCAAGGAAGAGGCCATGATCGCGCTCACCCAGGTCGAGCGGCTCACCGACGTGGTGGAGCGCCTGCTCACCAACAGCCGTGATCCGCGCACCGGTTCGGCCGTGGTCTTCTCGCTCGACGAGGTCGTCAAGCAGCAGCTGGAGGAGTGGCGCTCGGCCTATCGCAGCGCGGGCCGCGCGATCGTGCGCTCCGGCAAGACCGGCCTCAAGGCGGTCGGCACACCGGGCGCGGTCGCCCAGGTGCTTGCCGCGCTGATCGAGAACTCGCTAATGCACGGCGGCGGCACGGTCGCGGTGCGCACCCGCGTCACCGGCAACCAGGCCGTGGTCGAGGTCACCGACGAGGGCCCCGGGGTGCCGCCGGACCTCGGCGCGCGGATCTTCGAGCGGACCATCAGCGGCCGCAACTCCACCGGGATCGGCCTCGCGGTCGCCCGGGACCTCGCGGAGGCCGACGGCGGCCGGCTCGAAATGCTCCAGCAGCAGCCGGCGGTGTTCGCGCTCTTCCTCAGCCGGGAGGCGCGGGGGCGCCGGGAGCCGCAGAGCACGACGACGATCCGCTGAGCGCCCGGCGCCGGGTCCTCAGCGGCGGCGGTCAGTGCTGGGCGGGGACGGCGGGCCTGGGGTCGTCGAGAAACGATTCGGCCGTCTGTACTGCCTCCCGGGCCGGGAGTGCGCGGAACACCCAGGTGCGGTAGGACCAGAACCGGAACAGGGTGCCGAGCCCGATCCCGAGGAACTTGAAGAAGTTGTTCTGCCACGGGCTGTTCCACTCGAAACCGTACGTGGCCACGTAGAGGATGCCGTTCTCGATCACCGCGCCGACCACGCTGAACAGCAGGAACAGGGTGAGCTCACGGGCCCGGCCGCTCTTCTCGCGGTCGCGGTAGGCGAAGTAGCGGAAGCCCACGTAGTTGAACGCGATCGCGATCGCCGTGGCCAGCAGGCTCGCCCGCACCACCTGGAGGTCGGTCGCGTGCCGCAGCAGGTTGAAGGCGCCCATGTTCACGAGCACCCCGAGCCCGCCGACCGCGCCGAACTTGGCGACCTCGCGTACGAGCAGTCGCAGTCGCGATGGCGATGCGCCCTGTGCACTCATGGTGATCGCCCAGCCCCGTCCGAGTAGGTGTGCTTCGCAGGTGTGCTTTTCGTGCCAGTCAACCCGCCCATGCTAACCACCCCCTCGCCGCGGTGCCCCGCGCGAGCCCCCGAAGGCCGGTGGAACCCGGCCCCTACGGGCGGCGCCGAAGCGGCGGATACCCTGGAGGCGTGACGTTCCCGGTAGTCGGCATGGTCGGCGGCGGTCAGCTCGCCCGCATGACCCACGAGGCGGGCATCCCCCTCGGCATCAGATTCAAGCTCCTCAGTGACACCCCGCAGGACTCGGCGGCCCAGGTGGTGAGCGAGGTCGTCGTCGGCGACTATCGCGACCTGGACACGCTGCGTGACTTCGCGCGCGGCTGTGACGTGATCACCTTCGATCACGAACACGTTCCGACCGAGCATCTGCGGGCCCTGGAAGCGGACGGCGTCGTCGTCCGCCCGGGGCCCGACGCGTTGGTGCACGCCCACGACAAGGGGGTGATGCGCGCCCGGCTCAGTGCGATCGGCGCGCCCTGCCCCCGTCACCGCATCGTGGCCGACCCGGCCGACGTGACGCGGTTCGCCGAGGAGGGCGACGGCTACCCCGTCATCCTCAAGACGGTGGTGGGCGGCTACGACGGCAAGGGCGTGTGGTTCGTACGCTCCGAGGCCGGGGCGGCCGACGCCTTCAAGGCGGGCGTCGACGTCCTCGCCGAGGAGAAGGTGGACTTCGTACGGGAGCTCGCGGCCAACGTCGTGCGCTCGCCGCACGGCCAGGCGGTGGCCTACCCCGTCGTGGAGTCGGTCCAGGTCGACGGCGTGTGCGACACGGTGATCGCCCCCGCGCCCGACCTCGACGACGACCTCGCGGGCGAGGCCCAGCAGCTCGCCCTGCGCATCGCCGCCGAACTCGGCGTCGTCGGCCACCTCGCGGTCGAGCTCTTCGAGACGCGGGACGGACGCGTCCTCGTCAACGAGCTGGCGATGCGCCCGCACAACTCGGGCCACTGGACCCAGGACGGCGCGATGACGTCGCAGTTCGCCAACCACGTCCGCGCCGTCCTCGACCTGCCCCTGGGCGACCCGCGCCCTCGGTCGAAGTGGACCGTGATGTGCAACGTGCTCGGCGGCGACTACCCGGACATGTACTACGCGTACCTGCACTGCATGGCCCGCGACCCCCAGCTGAAGATCCACATGTACGGCAAGGAAGTGAAGCCCGGCCGCAAGGTGGGCCACGTCAACACCTACGGCGACGACCTCGCCGAGGTCCGCGAGCGGGCCCGCCACGCGGCCGACTACCTCAGGGGAACGATCACCGAATGAGCAGCGCTTCCACACCCGGCCCCGTCATCGGCATCGTGATGGGCTCGGACTCCGACTGGCCGGTCATGGAGGCCGCGGCCAAGGCCCTCGACGAGTTCGAGATCCGCTACGAGGTCGACGTCGTCTCCGCGCACCGGATGCCGCGCGAAATGATCGCGTACGGCGAGGAGGCCGCGGGCCGCGGCCTGAAGGCGATCATCGCGGGCGCGGGCGGCGCCGCCCACCTGCCCGGCATGCTCGCCTCGGTGACCCCGCTCCCGGTGATCGGCGTGCCCGTCCCGCTGAAGTACCTGGACGGCATGGACTCACTGCTCTCCATCGTGCAGATGCCCGCGGGCGTGCCGGTCGCCACCGTCTCGGTCGGCGGCGCGCGCAACGCGGGCCTGCTCGCGGCCCGCATCCTGGCCGCGCACGACCCCGAACTCCTCGTCCGCATGCGGGAGTTCCAGCAGGAGCTGAACGACCAGGCGACCGACAAGGGCAAGCGGCTGCGTACGAAGGTCGAGGGTTCGGGCGCCTTCGGTTTCGGAAAGTGAGTGCCATGAACGCCACGACACACCTCGACGAAGCCCGCGCCCTGCTCGCCCGCCACCCCGTGGCCGACGGCCACAACGACCTGCCCTGGGCGCTGCGCGAGAAGGTCCGCTACGACCTGGACCGCTGCGACCTCGCCACCGACCTGACCGGCCGCACCCACACCGACATCCCCCGGCTGCGGGCGGGCGGGGTCGGTGCGCAGTTCTGGTCGGTGTACGTACGCACCGACCTGGCCGGCGACGAGGCGGTCAGCGCGACGCTCGAACAGATCGACTGCGTCGACCAGATGCTGACGCGCCACCCCTGCGACCTGGCGCCCGCGCTCACCGCGGACGACATGGAGGCGGCGCGCGCCGAGGGCCGCATCGCCTCCCTGAAGGGCGCCGAGGGCGGCCACTCGATCAACGAGTCCCTCGCCACACTGCGCGCCCTGTACGCGCTCGGCGTGCGCTACATGACGCTGACCCACAACTCCAACCTGGCGTGGGCGGACTCGGCGACGGACGTGCCGAACGTGGGCGGGCTCTCGCCGTTCGGCCACGCCGTCGTCCGCGAGATGAACCGCATCGGCATGCTGGTCGACCTCTCGCACGTGGCGGCGACGACGATGCGGGACGCGCTGTCGACGTCGGTGGCGCCGGTGATCTTCTCGCACTCCTCGGCGCGGGCGATCTGCGACCACCCGCGCAACATCCCGGACGACGTGCTGGGCCTGCTGCCCGGCAACGGCGGGGTGGCGATGGCGACCTTCGTCCCCAAGTTCATCCTCCCGGCGGCGGTGGCCTGGACGGCGGCGGCCGACGACAACCTGCGGGCGCACGGGCTCCACCACCTGGACACCTCACCGGAGGCGATGAAGCTCCACGAGGCGTTCGAGGCGGCGAATCCGCGGCCGGTCGCGACGGCGTCGACGGTCGCGGACCACCTGGACCACATGCGGGAGGTGGCCGGGGTGGACCACATCGGGCTCGGCGGCGACTTCGACGGCACGGCGTTCACGCCGTCCGGCCTCGACGACGTCTCCGGCTACCCGAACCTGGTGGCCGAGCTGCTCTCCCGCGGCTGGTCCTCGGCGGACCTGGCGAAGCTGACGTGGTCGAACGCGGTACGGGTGCTGCGGGACGCGGAATCGGTATCGAGGGAGCTCCGCCCCCTGCGCGGCCCCTCGAACGCGACGCGGGCGTCCCTCGACACGTAGACCCTGCGGGGCGGCGCGGGGAACACCGTCGCGAAGTTCCCCGCGGCCCTCGAAGGGCCGGCTTCCGGATGCGGCCCCGGTGGACGGCTGGTCGCGCAGTTCCCCGCGCCCCTGAACTACTCGGTGCCGGGCGGCACGCACATCTTCAGCCCGTCCGGCGCGGGACCCCGGGGCCCGGTTTT